>JBFWYF010000794.1:0-3951 GCA_050186685.1 Pirellulaceae bacterium | reverse complement strand
GATACGTTGCTGCTGGTGGACGGCGAGACTGTGCTCATTCGAGCGCCGCGGCCGCGTCCCCGGGCCACTCCGCCGGACACCGAATGAAGGCCAAGGTGAGGCGCCCGAGTCGCGTCTCGATTTTTCTTGCTTTCCGTAGCGACGTCGAAACGTCGCGATCTGCTCTTCTTTCCCAGGAGTCCCACAGATGAAGACCTTCGTCCGTTTCCCCAACCTGACCTGCCTCGCGCTGGCTCTCCTGTGCCTGGCTGCACCCCCATCGAATGCCGAAGACAGACCGCGGCGGCCTGTCGTTCAACTTGCCATCCTGCTCGACAACTCAGGGAGCATGAGCGGGTTGATCAACCAGGCCCGCACCGAACTCTGGAAGGTGGTCAACGACTTCGTCCGCGCCAAGGTTGGCGGCGTGCGCCCCGAACTTCAGGTTGCCGTGTACCACTATGGCGATCCGCCGGCCACTCAGCTGGTTCCCCTGACGAACGATCTGGATCGGGTTTCCGAGGCTCTGTTCGCCATCCCCGTGTCCGGCGGGAGCGAATATTGCGGTCAGGCCATCGCGCTGGCGACCGAGCAGCTGCAGTGGAGCTCCGCGAGCGACGACCTCAAGCTGATTTTCATTGCCGGGAACGAACCGTTCAGTCAGGGTCCGGTTGACTTTCGCCAGGCCTGCCAGGCCGCGATCGCTCGGGGCATCCTGATCAACACCATTCACTGCGGCGCTGGAATTCCGGACGACTGGCGCGACGGTGCGCTGCTGGCCGATGGGAAGGCCATGAACATCGATCACACGCAATCCGTTGTCCACATCGAGGCGCCTCAGGACCGCGAAATCACGCGACTCGGCGGCGAGCTGAACAAGACCTATCTGGCATACGGAAGCCAGGGTGCCGAAGGCGTCCAGCGCCAGATCGTCCAGGACCAGAATGCCGGCCAGGCATCGGCCGACGCGGCTCAGGCCCGGGCCGTCGCGAAGGCCAATGCGTTCTACTGCAACGACATGTGGGACTTGTGCGACGCGATCCGCACGAAGCGAGTCGACCTGGCCAAGCTGCCCGTGGAGCAGTTGCCCGAGTCCATGCGCCGCATGACGTTGGCCGAACGAGAAGCCCACGTCCGCGACATGCAGGCCAAGCGCGAGGCGATCCAGCAACAGATCAACCGGTTGAACTCCGACCGCCAGACGTACGTCGCCGAGAAGAGCAAGGAGCTCGCCCAGCAGTCGACACTGGATCAGGCTCTGATCGGCGCCATCCGCCTGCAGGCAACCGCCCGGCAATATACCTTTGAGTAACACACCCGGCCGTTTACGCCGCCATGCGGCCGATCAACTCACGCATCGCGAGGGCCATCTCGCCGGCCGGCAGATGCACCCGCTGGCCATGTCCCGGCAAGACCCAATCGAAGCGATGTTCCGCCAGCTGCCGCATCGACTCGATTTGCTGCTCCCACGAATGCCAGCAGTAGTCGCGGAATGCGGTCAGCTGCCGGGCGTCGCGGTCCCAGGCGAGATGGTCGCCGGTAAACAGGAACCGCTGATCGAGGAGCAGGCAGCAATGCCCTACGGTGTGCCCCGGGGTCGGAATCGCCACGACGCCCGAGCCGAGTTCCTGAGCGGTATCGCCGTCGAGCAGCCACTCGGCATCCGGCACGGCACTGTGTTCGCGACGGTGGATGATCCGCCGCGCATCGAAATGACGGGCATAGCGGGCAGCATCCGCGATATCGTCGCGGTGTGTCAGAAAGATGTAGCGGATGCCTCCCAGCTGTTCCAGACGCCGGACAAGCGGCGACAGAAATTTGGGAGCGTCAACGAGCCAGTTGCCCGCGGGATGTTGGACGAAATAGCTGTTGCCGCCATACGACTTGGGCGAGTTGAAACCGCAATAGTACACCGGCGAGTCGACTTCGAGAGGAAAATCGCCCAGCGCGGCCTTCGGGCTCTCCGAACCCGTCGTTCCGATCGACCCGGTAGGACACGACAGCAGGGCGTGCCAGGCGGATCGTCGCTCGGCCGCGTCCGTCGGTTGCCGACGCACAAACGAGTTCTCTGCGGCCTCGCCGAATACGGACGGAGCAATCTGCCGGCAGGCATCGCAATCGATGCATGTGGTGTCGACGAAGAACTCCCCGGGCACGTTTTCCCGCACACTTTTCGCCAGATCCGCCATGATGCCTCCCGTGCGATGACCGGTCGTCGACCAACCACCTTTGCCGCTGGCTGGCTACCCCTACAACTCCAATCATAGGCTCGCGGGCAAGCGCTTCCGGCCACGTGGAAGAATGGCCTGCGGCGTCCGGCTTATTTCTGTTCAGTCGCAGAAACTGCGCCGGTAAACCCGGCGGCCGGTTCCAGCCGGTCTGGGACACTGTTGTTGTCCCGGTCAAAGGGGAGAGGATCGTCCCGGCTATCGCGACCATCACCGTCCACGTCGGCGTGCGGCTGCAGCCAGGCGTCATCCTGCGGAAAATACTCATCCCGCTGCCGGAGCACGCGATACAGCATGTCAACGCACTCGGCGCGGCTCAGGGGATAAGCGGCGAAGTCGATGGGGCCGCGTCGCGCAACAAGCGTGGGGGAAGCCGGCAGTTGCAGCGACCGCAGCCACTGGTGCAGCGTGCCCCAGGTCGCGCCGGCATCGGGATGGAAGTTGCCGTCCTCAGGCAGGAACGGGCCCCAGGTAGCCAACGCCTCGATCGCATGGCGCCCTGTGTCGGCCGCGTGTACGTCGCGAAAGCGCGGAGTCGACCCGGGCGCCGGCCAACTAGGTGCCTCGGGCAGAGATCGGACGAGTCGCACGAGGGTCAAGGCAAGTTCGCGGCGGGAAACGGTCTGGTCCGGCCGGAAATGCAGGTCCCGCGAATCGGGCCGCCAGATGCCGGCAACGGCCAGCAGGTTCGCCGCTTCAAAGTGCCCCTCATCGGGCCGAACATCGTGCCAGGGCCAGATCAGCGTCCCTGGCCCGCCAGCGCCGCGCACGAGTGTCCGCTGTACGTCACGAATGGCCGGCCACGACGAGGCGACGGCACGGGGTGAGATCCCGTCGCGCAGGGCTCTCGCCGCCATCGTGCCCGCGGCCGTCCCGACGTGCATCATCTGCCCGTGCAGCCTCAGGGACGACTGTACCATGCTCGTCACGCCCAGATTCTTGGAACAGCCCAGCAGTCCGTCCAGCTGTGCGGGCACCAGTCCCCGCAACGGAAACATCGCGCGGTCCGTATGGGACGACCAATTGCGAGTGCCGAAGTGGCGGGGTTGCCAAGGCTTGGCAGGATCCCCGTCCGCGAAGTTCCGCCGCGTGGGATGGAAGTCCATGTTGAACTGGTACCCAAACACCCCGTCTGGCACCATGACGCGGGCCCAACCAGGCTGGTCCGAATCGGTGCGTACGTCCTGTTCCCGGAGCACGTACAGCGCGTCGAGCCGAAGCCCCTCGCGAATGTATGGCTTGGGCGGCAGCCGATCCGGCGTGCCATAGTCGTCGGCCAGGGCGAAGTAGCGGAAGGATTCCGGATAATCACCGACTCGCTCGTGAGCGTCCGTCTGCAACCAGTACACAAACTCGAGCGCCCGCTGCCGGGCGTCGGCATAGATGATGCGCCGCTGGGCCGGTGTCATATCGACGATGTTCTTCTGGCTTGCTCCAGGCTCGTCTTGCTCAAGAGCCGCCACGACGTGAGAGGGCAGCGTGCTCAGGGGATAATCATGCGCGGGCCAGTTCAGCATGATGGCCTCGGTGTCTGGCGCGAGGCCCAAGTGCCGCCGATCGACCATTCGACGATGCGTATAAATGCACCAGCCAGCTGGATTATAGATACCGCCGCTTCCGTCCCAGTCGACCCAGGGAGGAGCTTTCCGCCAATCTGCGAACGAGCGGGCATCGTAGCGAGCGGGACGTGTTATCGGACTGTCGCTTCCAGATTCCCGCAGCAAGGGACACCAGCTGATCGGGT
>JBFWYF010000793.1:0-3953 GCA_050186685.1 Pirellulaceae bacterium | reverse complement strand
CCCCCTTATGTTTGCGGAGCTGCGCGACCGGCGTCCGGGTCGTGGTTCCACTCTGCCAGCGTTCCAGTGTGTGCCGGCGTGGATCGAGCAGCAAAAATGTATTTCGGTCGGGTGTGAAAGCGAATACTGTCTGTTGATCTGCGTGGGAGAGTCGATCCAATTCGGTACCAGCCGGCCATTCCCGGATGACGAACTCGTCCGTGGGCAGGTGCTCCACGCTACGATCAAGAAACAACTGATCAAGAGCAAATCCGCTCGCCGGGTATTCGCCTGATTCGCGGATGTCGGGCAACGCGAGCGCCGAGATGGCCAAATCGCGAAGCTGGTCGCGGTGTACCTGCAACTCCGGCCCCGTTAGCAACATGGCAGGCAGGAGTCGAACCGCCTTGCGGATCGTGGCCAAACTGTCGAAGCGCTGTCCCTGTCGCCGGCTGACTTGGGAAAGCTTCGCGGCCGAAACGTACGACGCGAACAATTCTCGGCGGCTTTGGGTTTCGGCTGCTTCCACAAGTCGCAGTGAGCGCCGCACATCCGTCATCAAGCTCCTTTCACGAATAAAGGCGACCGTGGACACGCAGGCCGTGGTCAACATCATCAGGAACGCCAGCATGCTGACGCCGGCCATCATCTTGTTCTTGCGGCACCAGCGCCATGACCGCTCGACGGCGGTCAATCGGCGAGCCAATACGGGACGATCGGCCAGGTACCGTCGCAGATCCTCCGCCAAAGCCACCGACGAGCGATACCGGTGCTCGGGCTCCCGGGAAATGGCCTTGAGGACAATCGTCTCTAGATCTCGCGGAATCCGACGATCGATCTGGCGTGGCCGCACAATTGGACGGTTCAGGATGTGATTGACTAATTCCGCGCGGGTTGTCCATTCAAACGCCGGACGTCGTGTCAGGAACTCATACAACGTCAAGCCCAGGCTGTAGACATCCCCCAACGCGTCGGTACGGCCTTCGAGCCGTTCGGGCGGGACATAGCGCAGCGTCCCCACCACATCCTCAGCGACTGTTAGTTCGCTCGAACCCTCGATCCGCGCCAAGCCAAAGTCCGTGACCCACAGCGTCCCATGGCTATCGAGCAGCATGTTGGCCGGTTTAACGTCCCGATGTAGCACACCCTCCCCATGTGCATGGGCCAGCGCGTCAGCGGCCTGAACGCCAAGCCGTGCCACGGCGCGATAGTAACACGGATCGACGACCGCCAAGGCGGCGGGTGCCGCAACCGATTTCCCGGATATTGCCTCCGCCAGTATCTTGTCCAAAGGCTGACCGTCGATGTATTGCATCGCGTAGAAGTGAACGCCGTCCGACTCGCCGACACCGAACACCGGCACGATGTTCGTGTGGTGCAGGTTGGCGGCCGTTTTGACCTCGCGCCTGAACCGCTCGAGTAGCGTCCCACGGTCTGCAGCGCGGAGCGAAAGCACCTTTAGCGCGACACGCCGGCCGAGCGGTTCCTGGACCGCTTCGTACACAGTCCCCATGCCGCCCCGGCCAATCCGGCGCACGACACGGTACTCGGCCAGCTGCCCTGGGCAGGGAGCGTCGTCGGCCATTCTTCCTCGACGCGTCGAGCCGCTGGGAGCGCCCGTCGAAACCTGTTCCATCCACTGCAGAGTCGGAAACAACTCGCGAATCTCATGGGCCAGTTCCGGATGCGACGCCGCGAACTGTTCTGCCGTCGGCTGCTCTCCTCGTCGCAGCCGCTCGACGAATTCGTGTGCCAGTTGGTCCAGCAGTTCGGTCGCCGAATCGCACTCGCTCAATGTCCACCCTTCCAGGTCAAAATCCGCCGAAAAGAGCGACTCCAGCTTGGTGACAGCCGACGCCGAGTCAACTCGATCGTACTTCCCGCAGTGACGCGGGCCAACTCCGCGCGCCTCGGTTCGTCCTTGTACGGCACGACGCACGCATCGCGCTCGTTACTGCTACCTCAATTGCGCACACGGCAATTCTGGCAACCGACCAGGAAGAGAATGGTCGGTGCGATTCCGGAAGGAAGATTTCGGTCGGAAATGCTAGACGCCCATCGGGCCGCTAGTGCGGCGGGCTTGAAATGCCGTCGGACAATTCGGACAGTGCCGAGAGGATTTCCTTCAAGCGTTTCAAGGCTCGCAGGTAACGCATGCCCGCCGCTTTGACACTGATCTGCAATACGGCGGCGGACTCGGCGGGGGTCAACTGCTCAAAGTGCCGCAACGTCAGAACCTCGCGATCCAGAGGGTCCATATTGTGCAGGATCCGCAACAGACGGGCCTGCAGTTCGGCACGCATCACGGCGTGACTCGGTGAAGTTGCCGAGTCAGCCAGGAGTTGCGCTAAGGTACAGGACGAGGTCTGCAGATCGCCCGCCACGAAGAGGGGCGATTCCCGGCGGGCGTCGCGCATGCGGGTCCCCAGATGGTGCCGATGTAGTTCCCGCAGCTTGTTGCCCGCCACTCCGCGCAGCCACAAATAGAACGAGCCGGATGGATTCCGTTGGTAATCGGCGAGGTGTTGCCAAGCCTCGATTTGTACTTCCTGGAGCACATCGTCGATATCGATTCGACCGCTAACGCGGCGATCCAACCGCAGGGCGATCATGTGTGCCAGCCGCCGACCCAACGTGGCAAAGAGAGTGGCGAAGCTGGCCTGATCCCCCCATTTGGCCAGCTCCAATAGCCGGATCGTCTCGCTGGAATCGCTTTCCACGGCATTCTGTCCCTGACTCGGAGCTAACATACTCGCCTATCTTACTTTGCTTCCCGAGAAAAGTCGTCAGGACGCATTTCTTGTTGCCGACGTACCCGTTCGCGCAATTTCATCCTTGGTGGAATGAACGCAGTCCAGGCAAACGGGAGTTCCTCGGTTATGTCGCGAATGTTGAGCTGGCTGACGAAGTTGGCACAGAATTTACCCGCTCGGCGTCGATGTCACGTACCACGCCGCCTTGCAGACAATCGTCGCCGGACGCTATGCCTCGAACCGCTCGACGCGCGGCTCACTTTGGCCGTGGATATCCTTTATGTGGGCGATGCCGCCACGGACACGGTGCAGAAGTTTGACGCTTTGACGTATTCCGCCACATTCGGTCGGGCCAATTCCGCCATGCTCGATTACGAAGATCCGCCCAGTTTGAGCGGCATCGAAACATCACCCTTGGTCCTCAATGGTCCGCTGACCAACGGGCCCTACTCCGGGCGAGTCAGCGATGCGATCGTTGTCAGCGACCTGGATGGAGGAGTCAACCGCGCTGTGATACGCATCAGCGGAAACTACCGGCCCGATCAGGATCGTTTGGACGCCGGGTTTACCGATTTCGGGAACATCGTTCCTAACTGGGATGCGACGACCGGCACGTTGACTTTGCAGGGCCATAACACGGTCGAAGTATACAGCAACGCGTTAAGATACGTCATCTATTCCAACGATAGTGCGACGCCTGATCTCGCACGACGCACCGTGACCTTTTCCGTGAGCGACAGCCCCACCGACAGCAACACCGTTTCGCGGGACGTAGTGCTCCTGCCTGATGACCTCCATGCCCTGTTCTTCACCGAACGCTGGTTCGTCGCGAATCGGACGTTCGATCTCGTGACTCGCATGGACACCACCACCGGCGCGCGGTCCGGGAATTTTGCCTTGCCGGGGCGCGAGGAAGGTGGATTGCTGCTCGCCAATCAAACGACGCTGATCGGCGCCGGCCGCAATCTGGCGCCGTTTGTCGGGGAGGGTGAAGAAGGCAGCTTTTTCGATGGCGGCGCGACGCACGGCGCGATATTTCGCTTGCCCGACCGCACGATGCTGGTCAGCGACACGACCGCAACGGCCCCTGTCGATCCCGAGGGCCTGGTTCTCGACGGCGACGTCCTTTACGTCGCGGACACCCGATCCAGTCCGCTGACCACCGGCGACATCCCCGCGGGACGCATTCGTCGATACAAGCTGACCACCGGCGAATTCCTC
>JBFWYF010000792.1:0-3953 GCA_050186685.1 Pirellulaceae bacterium | reverse complement strand
CTCGCGATCGACAAGATCAACGAGTTCAATCCTTGTCAGAACGGAGGGATTGTCGGCTTCCTCCACGAGCACGGCACTGACTCGGGCTGTGGGGATAACAACTGGCCGAAGACATTCGTGTACCTGGCCGGATGGGGGTTCGGGCACGCCACGCTGAACGGCAAACCGCTGTACGACAACTACGAGATGCACTTCATGGTGACCCAGGGAATACGCGACCGTGAGACGCTGCGCGTCAACTATCCGATGGCCGACAAGAAGCAGCCCGCAGGAGAAGTGAACCCAGCCACCCAACAGATCGACTTCTATATCCGTAGTCCCCAGCAGAATCCCAAGAACCGGCCGAACCGGGAAGTGTTCTTGCACTTCTTCGGGATGGAGGTCACCTGGAAGTAGCAATCGGGCATCAAGCAAACGTGAGGGAGCAGATCGATATGAAGGACAGCGCGCGGGCCACTCTAGTCGTCTCCTCTCTGCTTTGGGCGATCACGGTGGTCGTTGCCGCTCAATCCACAGGTGCGCCTGGCACACCTGCCTACGTACCTCCAGCACCCGAGCAGCCCCTGCCTTTCAGCCACCAAACGCATCTCGCGCTTAGCCTGGACTGCGCTCAATGCCACACGATGCCCGAGCCTGGAGAGGCGGCGACATTCCCTTCAACGGACACCTGTATGGGTTGCCACACCAGTGTTGCGAGCGACAGGCCCGCCATACAGGAGCTCGCTGCAGCACACGCCAGTGGCGCATCAATCGCGTGGCGACGCGTCTACAACCTGCCTGACTATGTGTTCTTCAGTCACAAGACACACGTCTCGACCGCTGGCGGGACCTGCGAGACCTGCCACGGCGTCGTCGCCGAAATGCCCGTCATGCAGCGTGTCAAGGACACCTCCATGGCGGCGTGCGTAACTTGTCATGAGGCGAACGCGGCCCCGACAGGTTGCAACACCTGCCACGAGCCCAGGTAAGACACCAACACAGCCATGTTGAAACACATGTGCGTTAGGCCACCCCAAACTTTTGGAACAGCCGTTGCTATGAACTAGTCAGCCGACTGCGGGCCCAAGGGGGGAATCATGATTCGCTGGCCACATCTCTGCGGTGTCGCCATCGTCGCCGTCACCGGAACGGCTCTCTTCGCCGGAGCGAGTCTGACGCCACAGCAAACCCTCGCCCCCCCACGAAAACGTCAACGCGGACGGGCCGGCCCCATCATCTGGCCCGCGCCACCATTGGATGCTTGGACCTTCGAGTTCGAGTCCGCCGAGGAACGGAGCCTCAAAGTCGCAGTAGTGGCCAAACACCTCGAGCAGCCATGGGCGTGGCGTTCCTGCCAGATGGCACCTTGCTGGTAACGGAGCGAGTGGGTCGGCTGCGGGCGATACGCAGCGGTCAGCTGGACGATCGAGCGATCGAGGGCGTCCCCCTAGTGAAAACGGGAGGACCCACGCCGTCTCCAGGGATTGATGGACGTGGTCGTGCATCCGCGATTTCAAGAGAATCGATGGGTGTACCTCACCTACCACAAGCCTGTGTCCGACGGCAGCGGCGTCACGACGCTCGCGCGGGGGAACGTGGAACGGTGAGTCGCTGGTCGACGTGCAGGACGTCTTTAACTCGGGTGCCACAGAAACAGAAGCCTCGCGAGTCACGTTCGGACCCGACGGCATGATCTACATGTCCATCAGCGCTCCTGGGTCACCGGAAAATTCATCGTTCACAGGATCCGAATGACTACGCCGGCAAGATTGTCCGCCTTCGGGACGACGGCACCGTGCCGGACGACAACCCGTTCGTCGGCCGACCTGACTATAAACCTGCCATCTACACCCTAGCAGGCCGATGAAAAAGTGACTCGCGAGAGCATGGCTATGTCCCGATGTGCGGGGCCGCGGTGGCACTCACCCGCCGCAGCCAAGCGGCCTGACCGGTCATACAGGCCTCGTCAGCAGGGTGCGCAGGCGTATCAGGTTGTAGGTCGCCGCCGCGAAGGTCATGATCCAGTCGATGAGGGGGCCGCCCCGATGGCGCAGCTTCCGCAAGCCGCCGACCGTCTTCATCCAGCCGAAGACCTGCTCGACCAGCTTCCGTCGCTGTTGGCTGATCTGGTAGCCGGGATGGCGGGTGGTGCGGGCATCGATCGCACTGGTGCGTGTTTTCTGCGCGACGTGCGGCGTCACCCCCAGCGCTCGCGTCGCCGCCACGAAACTCCGCACATCGAAGTTCTTGTCGGCGCCGACCGTGCCCCGGTCCGTGGTCGCCGCAAGCAACAGCAACGCGGCCTCACGCTCCGCGGTGCCCGTGGCGGCCGTCACACACACGTTGGCGACCAAGCCGTGTCGATTGTCGAGCAACACGTGGCCCGCATACGAGAGTTTGGCTTCGCGGCCGGGGCCCTTCCGCGCGAGCAACGCGTCCGGATCCGTCGTGGACTGATGCGTGTCATTGCGCCGTGTTTCGCCGTGAAAATTGACCGTCGGATTGCCGGGATCATCGGGCGGTTCGCTCGGCCCGGCGTCTTTCGCACGGAAGCTCTTGAGACTGGCCCACGCTTCGAGCAAGGTCCCATCGACCGTGAAATGCTCGTCCGAGAGCAGCTGCGCGCGCCGGGCCTGGCCGATCACCGCGTCGAAGAACGCCGAGGCGATGTCGCTGCGCAGCAGCCGGTCGCGATTCTTGCTGAACGTGGTGGGCGACCAGATGGGCTCGTCCATCCCAAGGCCGACAAACCAGCGAAACAGGACGCTGTAGTCGATTTCCTCCATCAGCAGCCGCTCGCTGCGAATAGTGTAGAGATACTGGAGCAGGAGCGCGCGCAGCAGCTGCTCCGGCGCGATCGACGGGCGGCCGATGTCCGAATACATCTTCGTGAACTGCGGGGACAGCGACGCGAACACTTCGTCTGTCATGCGCCGGATCGGCCGCAACGGATGGTTCGGCCGCACCCGCTGCTCGGGCGACAGATAACTGAACAGGTGGCTGGTCTGATCGTCCGGTCCACGCATGCGGCGGCTCCCCTCCGAAGAATGGGAGCATGGTAGTACGCGGGGATCATGATGTCGATCCCGCGCGAGTCACTTTTTCAGCACCCTGCTAGGGCATCGCAACGGTCATGGGCTCGCGGTCAACCCCGAAACCGGCGAAGTGTGGCAAAGCGAGCAAGGCCCGAGCGGAGGCGATGAACTCAATGTCTTGCGTACAGGCCGCAATTACGGATGGCCGCTCGTGAGTTATGGCCGCCAGTATTCTGGAGCTCGCATATCTCCTCATCCATCACGCACCGGAATGGAAGAACCGACCGTTGTCTGGTTGCCGTCGATCGCTGCGACCGGAATCACGTTCTACACGGGCGACCGCTTTCCTCATTGGCAGCGGAACCTCTTCGTCGCTGGACTTCGTGAAGGCGGGATGCCGCGTACCGGTCATCTGGAGCGCATCGTGTTCAATGAACGATGGGAGGAACTTCGTCGAGAGCCGCTCCTCATGGAGCTCGGGCAGCGCATGCGCGACGTCCGCCAAGGGCCTGACGGTCTACTGTACGTCCTGACGGCTGAAGAGGACGGCGCACTTCTGACGATTGAGCCGCGCTGAATCACCTCGGCCACCACAGCCGGGCGTTAGGATGCAGCCGGACGGACCGCGAGTCGCAATCAATACAGTTCTGGCCACGTACTTATCGCCGCCTTGACATCTGGCACGGGGCGACCAAATACTGGGCCACTGTGCTCCGTGCCGGACGCCTACGACTCGCGGCAAGCTGGTGTGCGGTTATTGCGATCGCCGCGGCTCAGAATCTGCCTGCGCTTCACATTCACCTTCCGCCGGCATCCGACGCCCATAGCCAACGGGCCCTCGTTCACCGCCACCAGATCGCCCAGGTAGGATTCCAGGTTGAAGAGCTTTCGCAACCGCAGGAGAACCATGGCGACCACAGCATCGCGTCCGGACTGGAC
>JBFWYF010000791.1:0-3960 GCA_050186685.1 Pirellulaceae bacterium | reverse complement strand
CTGGAGGAACGCCATGGGCGACATCAGCACGTTCGGGCGCCCGTAAAACACGGGTTTGATCACGCCACCAACGAGCCCCATGTCGTGGTAAGTCGGCAGCCACGTCATGCCGACTCCCTGGCGGCTTGGCTCAAAGGAATACGTGATCAGCGTGGCATTGTGCAGCAGATTGCCGTGAGTCAACATGACTCCCTTGGGAGTTCCCGTCGACCCGGACGTGTACTGCAGAACGGCGAGCGTATCCGAAGTCAAGGGCGCAGGAACCCACTGTTCCGCCAATTCGACGGGAACGGTGTCGGTGGCAATCCACTCGAGTCGTTGGAGGTGAGGCGAATCGTCGAGTAATCCGTCGACTCGCTCCGATACGTCCCGGATGGTCAGCGCGACCCGCGCATCCGCATCACAGGCGATCGCGTCGATGCGGTCCATATAACGGTTCCGGCGCGGCGGAAAAGCAGGCACCGCCACCGCACCGGCAAACAGGCACCCGAAAAAGCCCGCCACGAAATCCAGTCCTGGTGGGTACAGCAGGATCACGCGCTCGCCCCGCATTTGCTGGGACTGCAGGACCGCCGCGATCGCGCGAGCGCGCCGCTCGAGTTCCCGATAATTCCACGCTGTGTCCTCTCCCTCTCCATCCGTGAAGCGGAACGAAATGCCGTTCGGCTTCACCTCGGCCCAATAGCGAAGACAGTCGACCAGGTTCGTCGTAGTCGGTACGTAGGGCGCAAAGAAACTTGCTAAATTCACCTGGTTCATTCTCCGGTCGTTCCCAACTGTCCCCAATTCATCCGGCCATCTGCGGCTAGATGAACGACCTCGTTGTCTCCAGAAGATCCTTCGGTCGACAAGCCGACCGCGCGTGACGAAAGAGCCGGTCGTCGCTATTGACCTAGCAACTTAACATGCCCCTTGCGGTAATCAAAGCGTGGCTTACCCAGTTGCCCTGGCTGGAACGGTCGCGAAAACCGGCTATGTTTGCATAATCCGCTCAGTCGTGGGGCGGGTCGTCGATCGCCACGCAGGTAGATGCCATGGACGCCTCCCAGCTTGTCGCCGCCACGGCCGACTACATCCGCGAGCGCATGGCGCACGATGCGTCGGGTCACGACTGGTGGCACGTGCATCGCGTCTGGCAAATGGCCCGCCAGCTGGCGTCCGGCGAACCGGTCGACATGCTTGTCGTCGAACTCGCCGCCTTGCTCCACGATATCGCCGACTGGAAGTTCCATGGAGGCGATGAAACGGCCGGTCCGCGAGCCGCTCGCCTCTGGCTGGCATCTCAGAGTGCCGACGAGCCGATTATCGATCACGTGTGCACGATTATCGCTGACCTGTCCTTTAAAGGCGCACGCGTGGCCACTCCGACGCGGACGCTCGAAGGCGCGATCGTTCAAGACGCCGACCGGCTGGACGCCATGGGTGCGATCGGCATCGCACGGGCCTTCACCTACGGAGGATTCCGAGGCCGCCCGCTGTACGATCCCGCCTGCCCGCCGCAGTTGCACGATTCGTTTGCGGCGTATCAGAAGAAGAGCGGGCCCACGATCAACCACTTCTATGAAAAGCTGCTGCTGTTGCGGGATCGCCTGAACACACCTGCCGCCCGCCGCATGGCCGCCGAACGGCATGCGTACCTGGAGGGTTTCCTGCGGCAGTTCTTCGCCGAGTGGGGAACGGAGCCGCCGCAGATCACCGGCTGCGAGTAAGTTTTCGACCCTTCCCTGTTGGGGTATCGACGCATGTCAAACTTCTGGCTTCCCACCTTGGTCGTGCTTGTCGAACTCGTTCGGTCCCTGGCGGCCTGCGCGGCCGAGGCGGTGCCAGATAAGCTCGTGGTGCTGACGTTCGATGACGCAAGCCGGTCTCACTTCACGGTGGCCCGACCCCTGTTGCTCAAGTATGGATTCGGCGCCACCTTCTTTGTGACGGAGGGATGGGATTTCGCGACCAATCCGCGCGATTACATGACGTGGGAGCAGATCGCTCAGCTGCATCGGGACGGCTTCGAGATCGGCAATCACACGCGCGACCACCAAGCGGTCACGGCCAAGTCGCTTCCCGATCTGCCCCATCAAGTCCAGGCCATCAACGCGCGGTGCCAGGAGCACGGCATTCCGCAGCCAGTAAGTTTCGCGTACCCGGGCAATGCGTTCACGCGCGAGGCGCTGCCCGTACTTCGAGAACTCGGTTTCCTCTTTGCGCGACGCGGCGTAAATCCCGAGTATGCCTATGCCGAGGGGCGAGGTCCGGCCTATGAGCCTGGGCTCGATGACCCGCTGCTGATTCCCACCACCGGGGATGCTCGTCCGGCCTGGTCGCTTGCCAACCTGCAGGCGGCGGTTGCACAGGCCCGGCAGGGTCGAATCGCCGTCCTGCAGTTTCACGGTGTCCCCGACACAGCTCATGACTGGGTCAGTACGCCGGCCGGTCAGTTCGAGAAGTTCCTCCAGTATCTAGCCGACAAGCAGTACCGCGTCATCGCGCTGCGGGATCTGGCTCGCTACGTCGATCCCCGCGTCGCGCCCCGCGATCCCGAAGGGGTGATCGAGGACCGCAAGTCGCTGATCGCCGCGCAGCGGGACGGCATGAATGCCCGCCCACCTCGGAATGATGACGACTTGCGGTACTGGTTACACAATAGCCTGGTGTCGCATCGATTTGCCCCGAGCGAAGCCGGCGCGGCTCTGGGGCTGACCGGTGACGAGGTCGTCGCAGCGGCGGCGCGGCTGGATGTGGATCTGTCGCGACGACCCGTGCGGCGCGACGACGACGCACTGCTCGTGCTGCCTTATCCGGGTGGCCGCCATCCGCGGATCGGCTTCCGCGACGGGGCGATTCGACCCCAGCGGGAGACGAAGGCCAGCATCTTTGCACCCTGGCTCGATGGAGGGTATGTCGTCGCCGACGTGCCGGAGGCGGTGTGGTACGAGCCCGGTAAGGACCAGCGGGAGCTCCTGTACCTGGCCCACACGCACGTGCCGACGACGTGGACGAAGCAGGGGACGGAGTTGCCGGCGTTGGAGTGGCAACGTCAGCCGGACGGTGGCCTGTCACTGGAGCGAACGCTCCCGAACAACGTGACGCTGGCCACGCTCTTGCGGCCCGCCCCGGACGGAGTTCACATGGAATTCCGAGTGACGAATGGTTCACCCCACACGCTGACCGGGCTGCGCGTGCAGATGTGCGTCATGCTCGCTCGACTGACTGGATTCGAGTCGCTTACGAATGACAACAAAGTCTTCGAGGCGCCGTTCGCGGCGTGTCATGACAGGACCGGCGAGCGGTGGGTCATCACGGCTTGGCAACGTTGCGGGCGGGCTTGGGGCAACCCACCCTGCCCCTGTTTCCACTCGGATCCCGTGATCGAGGACTGCCCGCCCGGCGCCACGCGCGGCGTACGTGGATGGGTCTCGTTCTACACCGGGACCGATATTTCCGCCGAGTTGAACCGGCTGGCGGTTCGTGGCTTCGAGTAACGGGTGCGGCAGGGGCCGGGGCCGTTCGGGATCGGATGGTGAGTGTGAAGTCTCAAGGTGATAATCAGCTTCGGACGCGGGGGTGGGTGAGCCTCGGTTCGATCCATGCTGTCGATTGGTGGTAACAGATTATGTCCTACATTTCGACGCGCGACCTGACGTATCTCCCCCCGGTGGCGTCGCTTCGGAATCTGCTCCGTTCGATGGCGACGCTCGATGCAATTCTGTGTCCTGAATGGGATGGCCGCTATTACTCCTTCGATGCTCGCTGGGCCCAAGGCGAGGAAATGGGGTCCATGCGAAATGGTCAAGGCGACGACTTTTTTGCACTCTTCAACTCGTACGGGTGCTTTCTCAAAGGCTTCGTTCATGACTCACCGGTCGCCGCGTGGTCCATTGATCCAGACGAGCACTACCGAGGTTTACCGCCGGAACTTGAATGGTGCGCGTCCGAGCCGGCGTTCTCGACCGAGAATGTGAC
>JBFWYF010000790.1:0-3963 GCA_050186685.1 Pirellulaceae bacterium | reverse complement strand
CTGTTGACGAATTATCCGGAATTTCAGGCGACGGCCGTGGCGGCCGGAGCGGAGCCAGGATTTGGCAAGGGGCAACTGGCGGAGGAGGCCACGCGCAAGCGGCTGGCGCAGTGGTTGGCCGACTAGGCTCCGTCCAACCTGGCCCTCATCCTGGCCGACTCCCGGAGTACCGGACGAGGGTACTCGTCCTCACCCTGGCCCGGAGTACCGGGAGAGGGGACTCGAGGAGCCGCTTTGCGGTCAGTCGCGCGGGATTGCGGAGAGAGCGAGGCTGAACCGTTCTAGGGCCGCGGGCGGTCTCGTGTTCCGCTGCCGCCTTGCTGGGGCGGGGGGACACGACTATCATGCTCGTTTTCCCAGTTCCGGAGCGGAGTTACGTCAACAATGCGCCACGTTTTGTCGGCGGTTGTCCAGAATGTGCCGGGGGTGCTGTCCCATATTTCCGGCATGCTGGCTTCCCGTGGGTACAACATCGATTCCTTGGCCGTCGGAGCCACCGAGGATCCCGCATTGTCCCGGATGACTTTCGTCGTCGTCGGGGACGACCGGGTGCTCGAGCAGATCCGCAAGCAACTGGAAAAGATTGTCACCGTGGTGCGCGTCGACGATATCAGCGCTCAGGATCACGTTGAACGGGATTTGATGCTGATCAAGGTGAAGGCGCCGCCGGGCGGCAAGCGTTCCGAGGTGCGGGAACTGGTGGACATTTTCCGCGGACGGATTGTCGATGTGGGGCCCGAGGAAGTGATGATCGAGATCTCGGGGCGCGAGAGCAAGGTCGAGGCGTTCATCGACCGGATGCGTTCGTACGGTATCTCGGAGCTGGTACGGACGGGACGGATTGCGATGGTGCGGAGCAAGGGCACCGCTAACCACGAGGCGGGCGCTCGCGAAGGAATTCGGAAGTTCGTCACGTAAATATTGAGGGGCGTATGCGTGTGGGCACGGGTGTGGACGGCTCACGGTTTCTGCATCACTGGACCAACAGGTAGCACGAGCGACGATTTATGGCGGCGAAGATTTACTACGACAACGATGCCGATTTGTCCGTGTTGAAGGGCAAGACGATTGCCATTTTGGGATATGGCTCGCAGGGGCACGCCCAGGCTCAGAACTTGCGGGACAGCGGCTGCCAAGTCGTCATCGGCCAGCGGCCTGGGGGACCTAACTACGAGTTAGCGAAGCGGCACGGATTCGAGCCGATGTCGGTGGACGACGCCACGAAGCAGGCGGATATTATTAATATCCTGTTGCCGGACGAGCTGCAGGCCGACTTATACCGAAGTCACGTCCGGCCGCACCTGAAGCCCGGCAACATCCTGATGAGTTCTCACGGTTTCAATATCCACTTCGGGCAGGTGGAGGCGCCGGCCGGCGTCGATACGTTGCTGGTCGCACCGAAGGGGCCGGGGCACCTGGTACGCAGTGAGTTTGAGCGTGGAGGGGGAGTGCCTTGCCTGATCGCGCTCGGCGCCGGAGCGGCCGAGGAAACGCGGAAGGTCGGGCTGGCCTATGCCAAGGGGATTGGTGGCACGCGGGGCGGCGTGATTGAGACGACATTTGCCGAGGAGACTGAAACCGACTTGTTCGGCGAGCAGGTTGTGCTGTGCGGCGGTGTGAGTGCGCTCGTGAAAGCGGCGTTTGATACGTTGGTCGAAGCAGGCTACCAGCCTGAGATGGCCTATTTCGAGTGCCTGCACGAACTGAAGCTGATCGTCGATCTCTTCTACCAGGGCGGGCTCAGCTACATGCGTTACAGCGTGTCGAATACGGCCGAATTTGGCGACTACACGCGCGGGCCGCGGATCATTACCGACGAAACCCGGCAAGAGATGAAGCGGATTCTCCAGGAGATCCAGAACGGACAGTTTGCTCGCGAGTGGATCCTCGAGAACCGGGCCGGTGCCCCCGCCTTCAAGGCGACTCGCCGGCGTGAACGCACGCTGCAGATCGAAGAAGTCGGCAAGCGGCTCCGTTCGCTCATGACGTGGATCAACGCCAAGGAACCTCCTCACTGACAGCCAGGGTGCGGTTCAACGCCGCGACAAGGCAATGGCTGGTGGCAGGCCGCTGGCCATTGCCATAGGCACAGGTGCCGCACGGCGGTGCCGCCGCGCCCGTAAAGGACTGGGCAACGAATGTCACCTGTGGAATTGATTCGCGAGTTTGCTCAGCTGCAACCGGGGGACCGGGTGGAGCTGAAGCATCAGGTCAAGGTTGGTTTTCGTGTCTGGACGACGCATACCACGGGTACCGTCGTCAAAACGGAGCGGCGCCGCCACAGTCTTCATTTTCAGCGCAACTTCGACGACAAGGTCTTCAGTGATTCGATCGTGTTGCGCCTGGACAGTGGCGAATTGACCACCGTGACGTTGGATGAGTTCTCCGAGCTCCGCAGGCTCACGCCGCTGTCGACTGCGGGCGGCACCTCGGGGAGTGCATGAACGACGCACCGCGCGATCGGCGCCGACTGCTGCGCCTGCTGATGTTAGCCGTTTTCGTGTGGGGCAGCATGCTGGCCCTTGGGGCGATGCTTTTCGGCTTCGACCGCGAGACGGGGGTGGTAGGCTTCTCGCCGCACCTTGGGCGCGGGTTGATCGTCGAGCTCTTTGTCCTCGCCTTTCTCGGCGTCTGGTGGGGCCTCACGCGGCGCCGCTCGTAACGGTAGCCGCGAATCCGCTTGCCGCATATGCTTGTTACGTGAGGAGCACTCCATGGCAACAGCAGATGACCGGCGGCATACCGGCTCGAACCACGGTGTCTCGATCGGAAAGTACTTGATCCAGCGCCTGCAGGATTATGGCATCGACACGGTCTTTGGCATCCCCGGCGACTACGTGCTCTCGTTTTACAGCATGCTCGAGCGCAGTCCGCTGCGGGTGGTCGGATGTACGCGCGAAGACTGTGCCGGTTTTGCTGCCGACGCGTACGCTCGTATCCACGGCATGGGAGCGGTGTGCGTCACGTACTGTGTCGGGGGTCTGAGCATCTGCAATTCCATCGCCGGGGCGTATGCCGAGAAATCCCCGGTCGTGGTGATCTCCGGGGCACCGGGGCTCGGCGAGCGGGTCAATAATCCTCTGCTGCATCACAAAGTACGGGAGTTTCACACGCAGCTGGATGTTTTTGAGAAGCTGTGTGTGGCCGGCGCCGAACTTTCCGATCCTGTCGCCGCCTTCCTGGAAATCGACCGGGTCCTCGATACGTGCTATCGGTTCAAACGGCCGGTGTACATCGAGCTGCCGCGGGATATGGTCCATGTCGTGCCGCATATCGCCCACACGTTCCATCGCCAGGAGATCGTCAGCGATCCGCAAGCGGCGTCTGAAGCTGCCGACGAAACACTGGCCTTGCTCGCCAAATCCCAAAAGCCCGTAATTGTGGCGGGAGTCGAGATCCACCGATTTGGACTGCAGTCCCGTCTGCTGGAACTGGCGGAAACGACGCGGATTCCCTTGGCATCCACGCTGTTGGGGAAGAGCGTCATCAGCGAGCGACATCCCCAATTCATTGGCATCTATGAAGGGGCGATGGGGAAGGCCGAGGTGACCCAGTTCGTCGAGGACAGCGACCTGGTGATCCTGCTGGGTACGTTCATGACGGACCTGAACCTGGGATTGTTCACCTGCAATCTGGATCCGGCGAAGTGCATCTATGCCACGAGCGAACAGCTCCGCATTCGGCATCATCATTACCATGGCGTGATGCTCGCGGATTACCTTGCGGAGCTGATTCGCCGCCGTCCGCCCGCGACCGAGCGGACAATTCCCCCCGCGCTGGTCCCGCAGGTGCAGGCTTGTACGCTCCGTCCCGACGCGCCCATGACGATCGAACAGCTGGTCAGCCGGTTGAATGAGCAGATTGACGACAAGACGATTGTCATTGCCGACATCGGAGACGCGCTGTTCTCGGCTACTGAACTGACGATTCGCAGCCACACCGAGTTTATCAGTCCCGCGTATT
>JBFWYF010000789.1:0-3966 GCA_050186685.1 Pirellulaceae bacterium | reverse complement strand
TCGGTGGGCTTCACCATGATCGCCGCCGTGACGCACCTGGCGAGCCCGCTGCTGTTCACCTGGATCCTGCGAGGCAAGTACGACTCTGGTCTACATCTCATGCCGCTCGCGTTCGTGCACTACACGTGGTTCAGCCTGGCGGTGATCGCCAGTAAGTACCTGATCTGTACGGACCGCGCCCGCCTGGGGATCATCCCGCTGCTGATCAGCCTGGTGGTGTGCGTGACGTTGACCATGGTACTGGCACCCCGCTACGGGCTGATCGGGATCGTAACCGGATCGGCCACGGCCAGCGCTGTCGGGCTCGCGGCGCTGTTGTGGCTGACGCGCTCTTGCGGCATGCCGTGGGAACGGGGCGTATGGATCTCGGCTATCCTGCCGCTCACCTTGGCCCTGGGCGGAGGCGCGGCAGTCGCCATTACCGCCATCGTGGTCCTGGTCAGCATGCGCGCCGATTGGCTTATCAACAACCGGGAGCGGGAACAGCTGGCGTTCGCCTGGCATGTCGGCCTGGAGCACCTGCGTCACGCGGGCCGACCTGGTACCTGCCGGGCCACCCCGAGCACGATCGCTTGCTCCGTCTCCGATCCGCCGGATCGGGCACACTAAACGACCGATCCCACAGGCAAACGACCGATCCCACAGGCAAACGACCGATCCCACAGGCAAACGGAGAAGCAAACGCTATGTCGGGCCCTGCCACGAAAAGCCTACGCGTGATGTTCGTGTTGACCAGCATGCCTGTTGGGGGTGCCGAAACGTTGCTCGCCAATCTCGTGCGGCGGCTCGACCGGCGACAGTTCCAACCCGAAATCTGCTGCCTCAAGACGCCCGGACCACTGGGAGAAGAGCTGGCCTGCGAGCTGCCGGTGCATGCGGGCCTGTTGGCGCACAAGTGGGACCTGCGGGTCTTCCACCGGCTATGCCGTCTCTACCGCTCGCGCCACATCGATGCCGTCGTTACGGTGGGAGCGGGAGACAAGATGTTCTGGGGGCGCCTGGCAGCCGGTTGGTGCGGCATACCCGTGGTGTGTTCCGCGATCCATTCGACAGGCTGGCCCGACTCAATTGGCTTCCTCAACCGACATCTCTCGTGGCTGACCGACGCTTACATCGCCGTGGCCGCGCCGCATGCCCGGTACCTCGTGGCCCGGGAGGGTTTCCCACCCAGGAAAGTGCGTCTGATTCCCAATGGCGTCGACACGGACCGGTTCCATCCGCGTCCGAACTCGCGTCTGGCGATTCGACAGGAGCTCGGCATTCCGGCCGAAGGAACGGTAATCGGCGTGGTAGCGGCTCTGCGTCCCGAAAAGAATCTGCCGCTATTCCTGCGGGCTGCGGCGACCACACGCTTGTCGTCGCCTGGGACTCACTTCGTCATCGTGGGAGACGGCCCCGAGCGGCCGGCTCTGGAGCAGCTGGCCGCGTCGCTGGGTATTGGAGAGCAAGTCCAGTTCACCGGCGCCCGCACGGACATTCCCGCCGTGCTGACCGCGATGGACGTCTTCTCGTTGACGTCGCACATGGAGGCGAGCCCGGTATCGATCTTGGAAGCATTGGCTTGCGAGGTGCCCGTCGTCGCCCCCCTAGTGGGCTCCATTGGCGAGTCGGTGCGGAACGGCGAAACCGGCTTTGTGTTTCCGGCCGGAGACGAGTCCGAGTTGGTATCCCACTGGGCTCGACTGCTCGGCGATGCGGAACTTCGGCAGCGACTGGGGGCCGCCGGCCGCCGGCATGTGTTGGAGCATGGGTCGCTAGCCGCGATGGTCGATGGTTATGAGCGGCTGATCGCTTCGATTTACGATCAAAAGCGAGGGACAGGCCGAGCGACGCCGCCGCGCCCCAGTGCAAGTCCGCCGGCCGATCTCGGGGCCACCGCAGGCTCCCGGGACGAACCGGAAAGCCTGATCATCGCGGCCACAGCCGGTTTCCGGGCTGGTTGATCCCGCAACTCGCAGCAGCTGATCGGTGGGGCCCTTTGGGGACCCTCCCCAGCGGGCACCGCGTCATTTAGGATTGAACCCCTCGGTTCGAGCGAAACGCGGTCCCCATGAATCCGACGGCATCGATCCTGTCGTTTCTAGCGAAATTGATGAGCGGTTGTACCTTGCGCTGGGTCGAGTGCCAACCCGATACCTGCCAGCGGGTGTACTTCGCGAATCATACGAGTCATCTCGACGCTCTCGTCCTGTGGGCGAGCCTGCCCCGGCAGATTCGCGCGCTGACTCGCCCCGTTGCCGCGCGTGACTATTGGGAAGCCAACCGCCTCCGCCGCTATATCGCCAGCTGCCTGAATGCGCTGCTGATCGATCGCGAGAACATCAAGGTCCACCAGAGCCCTGTGGAGCTCATGTTGAAGGCCATCGGGAACACGCACTCGCTGATCGTGTTTCCCGAAGGGGGGCGGAACGTCGAGGACGAGATGGGGGAATTCAAGAGCGGCCTGTACTATATCGGCAAGAAGCGTCCGGACTTGGAACTCGTCCCCGTGTACATTGACAACCTGAACCGCATCCTGCCCCGGGGCGAGTTTTTGCCCGTACCGCTGCTGAGCAGCGTCACAATCGGCCCTCCCATCTGGCTGGAGAAAGGCGAGTCGAAAGCCTCGTTTCTGAAGCGAGCCCGCGAATCCGTGCGGCGTCTCAAGGAAATTTGACGGTGGAACCGCCTATGAACACGATGCCGCTCGCCCAGCTGATCAATGGTGCCCAATGGTTGAACACCCGCACGCTCTGGTTGCTGGGGGTCGTCCTGGTGCTGTTGGCGGTAGCCTACGGCGTAGGGGTGATACTCAAGCGCCAGCCCGAGAGCAACATCAACCCGGCCCTGCTGCGGACGTTTAATCTGCGGGTCCGGGCCTGGTGGATGATGTACGCCATCCTGCTGGTGTTCTTCCTGCTGGGCTACACGATGACAGTCGTGTTGTTCGGCCTGGTATCGTTCTGGGCGCTGCGGGAATTCATCACAATGACCCCCACCCGCCGCGCCGATCATCGCGCCCTGTTCTGGGTACTGATTGTCTTCACGCCGCTGCAATACCTGCTCGTAGGGCTGGGCCGTTCCTTCGTGGATCCCGGTCCGAATACCTGGACGGAGTGGGTAGCCAGGGGAATATCGCTGCGCGGCGTCGACTTCTACGGCCTGTACAGCATCATGATTCCCGTCTACTGCTCGCTGTTTATCCCCGCCCGGATCGCCATGTCCGGCGACTATAAGCGATTTCTCGAACGGTCCGCCAAGATCCAGGCCGGTCTGCTCGTCTGTGTTTATTCGTTGAGCCATGCCCCGGCGCTGCTGCAATTGGAACTCCTGACCTGGAAGCCAGCACCTGCCGCAGTCGCCGCGGCATCCGCCGAACCCGATCCATCACCACCAAGCGAGGAGTCCGCCGCTGCCCCCTCCACGGAACCCACGGCCACTCCGGTGAGCGACGCGAGTCCCTCTTCGTCGCCCGGCACGGGCCGACGGCCGTGGCACGAGGGGGCTCAAGTGGGCCTCTTGTTCTACTTTATCCTGATCGTGCAGACCGGGGACGTTTTCCAGTACATCTGGGGCAAAGCATTCGGGCGAAGACCGATCGCTCCGGAAATCAGCACGAGCCGGACGTGGGAAGGATTCTTCGGCGGAGTGGCGACCACGACGGTGTTGGGGGCGATGCTCTGGTGGGTCACCCCGTTTCGGATCTGGGAGGCTGCGCTGATGTCCCTGGTGACGGCCATCATGGGATTCGCAGGCGGCATGACGATGTCGGCCATCAAGCGCGACCGGGGCGTCACGGACACGGGAACTCTGGTCCAGGGTCACGCCGGCGTCCTGGACCGGATCGATTCCATCTGCTTCTCCGCGCCGGTTTTCTTTCACCTGACGCGATTCTACTTCTCCGATCTCTCGTAGCGCCGCTTCCGTCCGTGCCTTTCGCCAAAACTCCCTTAACCCGCAGCCGGAAGAGTCGGCTGATTTCGCCAA
>JBFWYF010000788.1:0-3967 GCA_050186685.1 Pirellulaceae bacterium | reverse complement strand
AAGGCCCTACCACCCGAATCATCCTCACCACCCGCGTACGCCCAGCATGAGCCGACACCAACCCTCGCCACACTCCACCGCGCAGCGGTTTAGTGCAACGATGTAAGTCTCGAATTCCACGTAGTGCTGCCCCTCAGTGCTCTAACGTTTGCGGCATAACGCCTGCCGTAACCGGGCGGCGACGCAGGATTGTCGTTTTAGCTTTCGGTTGATTCGCCGCTCCGGTTCACGGCATTGTTCGTCGGGGTCGGCGTACAGCGACGGGGCGGAAGTGCTATCACCTCATGCCCCCCCTGGCCCTGGCGCTGCCGGACATCTGCTGCGATACGGTGCAGATCGTTGTTGAACTGGGCCGCGAGCCGCCGCTTGATTGCGAGAATTTCATCGTTTGGATCAGGAATCATCTTCGGTCGCCTTGAGTTGTTCTGGCGTACAGATCACCGGTGGAGTAAAGCCTGCCTCTCGACATGTTCCAGCAATCTGGGCTTGCAAGTGTGGATTCAGAATGTGCTTGAAGTTCCAAGTCGCAAGGAATTGTACACCGTGTGCGGCGGCAATAGCGATGTGCAAGGCATCACGTGGCTCCGATGCGGGCACGGCCTTCCGATCGATCAGAAGTTCGGCGAGCATTTCCGCGTCATCGGACTCATCCAATATGGGTACGCCCTGAAGAACCTCGAGCCTCTCCATTGCGGCGGTTGGATCACCGTCGCCACACTCGTCGAGCGTAAGCTGTGAGATCACGATACGATAACGGACAGTCGCCGTCTTCCACCATGCCCGCGTGATGCGTTGTCGCGAGGCAATGTCCGGATTCGGATGTATTCGCCCCGCGATGTTCCCAACGACCGTAGTTTCGACGTATACGATGTCCATCGGCGCATCCAGTTACGACGAACTATTATAGGGCCGATCTGGATCCGTCTAAGTCCCTGCGGGCGGATTCAGATCCGCCTATCTCCCGACACACCGGCCGCGCACCCCGGAACAGACCCACTCGGTAACGCTCGAACTCGACGACGTGCGGTACGACAGACCGTGCTTGCAGCTGACTCCAAAAATCTCCGTCATCAGATCGCCCGGAAGTGAGACGAGATTGACGGAGGCCATCGGCGCGCGGTCGCCAGCGTCTCGGATGTCCTCTTGGATCGACTGAAATCGGACAAAACGGTCACGAATGTGTCCCAAGTAGGATTCAACCGCAACACTCGTCGCAGTTGTCGATCGTGCCGCGAGTTGCCGCATTGATCCGTGTAAAACCTGGAGGCCGGATGACCTCCGGCCACCACGACGGCGAGTCACCTGATGAGCTACCGGGTGGCATTCATCGGCCAGCCGCACAGCCGGCGATACAGCCGCCGGCCGGTCGTCGACCTCGACCTACGTTGCCGTCTGGCCAACGGCTTGATTGGGGCGCCAGCCCCTATCCGAGCTAGCTCTGCTTGTGGCAAGCTAGCCCCGCACAGCGGAGAGGACAGGATTCGAACCTGCGGTAGGGAGTTACCCCTACACCGATTTAGCAAACCGGCGCTTTCGACCACTCAGCCACCTCTCCGGTGACCCTACCCGCGACAGCAGGTGCTGGGGCTAGTGAACCATGATTGTGCAGAAATCGCCCCCCAACCGCAAGCCGGGCCGCTAGTTCTGATCAAGATTTTATCGCGATCCGCCGATACCATGGGCACCTGGCAAAGTCGCCCCCATGCAGGACTCGCCCGGCATCCCATCATGGAAACCTCCCTCCACCGACAACTCAAACAGCTCTACGCCACCGGCAACGCTACCCAGGAAACGCGGCTGGACGGCTTCCGGATCGATGTCGTCCGCGGTCGACAACTGATCGAAATCCAACACGGGTCCCTCGCCGCCATTCGCCGGAAAGTGCACCGACTGCTCGACCAGCACCAAGTGCTCGTCGTCAAACCGCTGATCGTCCGCAAGTACCTGATCCAGTGCGATACCAAGGACGGCCCGCCGCTCAGCCGGCGACTGAGCCCGAAACGCGGCAGCATCCTGTCGCTGTTCGAGGAACTTGTGTACTTCGTCCACATCTTCCCTCACCGCAATCTCATCCTCGAAACACCGCTCGTCGAAATCGAGGAATGGCGGTACGCGGGACACGGTCGACGCCGACGCTGGCGGCGGAATGACTTCCAGGTGGCCGATCAAAAGCTCATCTGCCTCCATGGCATCGAACGCTTCCGGACCCCCCGCGACCTCCTGCGACTCGTCCCGTCCAGCCTGTGTTCACCCTTCCACACGGGCGATCTCGCTCAAGCCCTGGACGTACGACGCTGGGTCGCCCAGCGCATTGCCTACTGCCTCCGGCACAGCGGAGCCGTACAAACCGTGGGCAAAGCCGGCAACGCGCACCTGTATCAGATCGCGCGGCGGCGACGAGTCGGTTAGCGGACGAATGCGGAAGTGGATACGCGTCGCAGTCCCTTTCGCTCTCGTATCCCGTTTCGCCAGCAAGGAAGGCACAGAATGAGCCAGCCTTGCTGCCGCCACCTCCCACGCTCTGGCGAGCGTCGCTACGCCGGCAAAACACCCTCGGCGTTCAGAAATCCTGGTACTCGATGTAGCCGCAGGCTACCAGTAACACGGCGAGCGTAAAAGCCGCGCTGCTCCACACGGGAATCCAGGGATCCATGTTCCAGCGAGCCGTCGTCAAGTCGTCCCCTTCCTCGTCCACTTGCGCTGTGGTCTGGCCCGACAGCAAGTACTGGAACGTCTTGTCCAGCTCCCCCGGTTTGGGAAATACCGTATACAGCGGCACCACGACGTAGCGATAGACGCTGAGCACCAGTCCCGGACGAGGCTCGAATCGACGTTGCAGTGCCAACGAATCCAGCGTGTACTCGCTGACTCGCTGCAGCCGATCTACCACCAGCAGTTTCCCCTCGGTGGTGAAACTCGCAGCCGAGATATCTCCCTGACCCGTCACGTCAGCGCGCACGAGACGGTTATCCATCGTGTCGTACAGCCAGAGCCGGCCGGTATGGAACACGATCGAAAACCAGCGTCCGTCTGGCGACACGTCCAGGAATCGGGGTGCATTCGGCCCTTCAGGCCGAAATTCCTCGCGCGGCGTCAGCGTCGCGGCATCCAGGATCTGGACTCGGCCGTCCTCGCGTCCCACCGCGACGTGCTGGGCGCCCATCGCCACCACCGCTGCCTGCCGTTCCGAGCCATCGAGCCGGTATTCGGCTGATCGAACGAACTGGGGCGTACCTGCCGCGACGGACGCCAAACCAGCACGCGGCGTTTCGAGTACAAGCCGATGCAGCACCCCTCGGGTATAGACGATGACGGCTCCCGTCTGGGGATCGAGGGCCACGTCGGCCGGCGGAGTGAGCAGCACGGCGGGTTCGGGATTCACCGATTGAAACGGCCCGCCCCCGGGCAAAGGCAGATTCAGTCCGAACAAGGTCAGCGACTGGCGTTCCGCCAGCGGATTCCCGGTCAGACGCGACAGTCCGAGGCTGGACGCCAGCAGGATGCTCCCGCGGGGCTCGCGCAGCAGAGCCAGCGTTCCGGTCGGCGCGGCTAAATTGCTCGCGGGCTGCCATTGCTCGGCGCGCTGTCCCACCGCCAGCCGCACTGTCGACGGCGGAAACGTGGGCACCGCGGCCAGCAATCGGTCGTGCTCCGCATCGTATACCGGTCCCACCGCCCGAAACGCGCGGGGCACGGTGGGCTGCAGGAGCAGAAACGGCCGCGCCTGGCGCTGATCCGGCATCACGAACACGTCTTTCCACTCGCGCGACTCGGCCTGCCACGCATAACCCCATCCGAGCTCGTCGATCCCAATCAGCGATTCACCGGCCCAGAACACTTTCACCAAGCGATCCTTGCTGAGCAACATGTTTTCCGCCACCGAATGGACACTGCCGATCACAAAACACGCCACCCAGAACAGCACGCTGACCGCGATCGACACAATCGGGCTGCGCCAGACGACCGC
>JBFWYF010000787.1:0-3970 GCA_050186685.1 Pirellulaceae bacterium | reverse complement strand
GGTTCGGCGTCGTCAACTGGCCTGCATCAGATACCTCGGCCGCCCGCAGCAAGGACGATCGCAGCCGACTCTTCCCAACCTGCCGCAAATATTCCTCGCGAGCCAGGTAGTCGGGTCGGTATTTCCTCATGACCTCCGGATCGAAAAAGTGCTTGAAGTAGGCCGAGTAGTCGTCGATTTCGCTCTGTCGCAGACGACGACTCGTATTGCGATTGGGATGGACAGCGAAATACATGCCACTCGTTTCATAACACAACCGAGTGAGCGCGTAAGGACCAAAGCCCGAATCGAGAGGCTGCGGATCATCGCCACCCAGAAACGGCAGTTGCACAACCTCCGGGAACAGCGATTCCGGTCCCTGATCCACCTCCGGCCACTGCGGCGACTGGTCATAGCTGGGATCTGGATCGACCCACTTCACCTGCACAGTCCGCTGGCCAAACGGCGCAGGGGTCCCCACTACATAGACGGGAATCTCCAGTCGCCGACACAAATTCACCGTGCGGTCCAACCCTTCCTGATCGTTACCTACCTCGTCGGTAAAAACGATGAACAGGACATTGCGCGCCGGGCTGTCCTGACGAAACTTTCGGTAGCGTTCCGCAGCCGAGTGGACCGCCGAGAACGTACGCTCAAGACCGCTTACGTCTTGCTCAATCTCGGCGACCGCCGCCTTGATTTCGGCAATGTTGTCGGTGGGCTTGTCGATCAGGAACTGGACCTGCTGGCCAAAGGCGACCACCGATGTCAGCAACGGCTTGTCCGCATGTCGCCGGAAGGCCGGGTTCCCTGCCGCCTCGATCACCCCCAGCTCCTGGTAGATGCGTTCGAACCGGTCATACACCTGCTGACGCTGGCGATTGAGACTGCCGGACTTGTCGAAAAACCAGACAACCAGCGTGCGGCGCTCTTCGAGCGACAACAAGATCTCTTTCGTGATGCGATCAATGGCTCCCATCGCGCCGGTCACGCCGACTCCGGCATGCCCCCGCACGGCCAGGTTCTCGACACGCAGGCCCGTCGCCAACTGGATCTCGTTATTGACGACAATCTCGCCGACACTCACGATCGGAATGTCGACGGGATTGGGAACGGCAGACACCTCAGCGACGATCGGCGCTGTAGCCAGCGCCGTAGCCGCGCCCGCATCGCTGTTGGCGCCGATGTCCGGCAACTGTTGATCGCTCGGCGCAAACTCCTCGGCAATGGTCAGTGTTTGCTCCGGCTCTTCCAAGATCGCCGCCGCCATCATAACCACACGGGGCGCCGCCGACCGGACCAGCACCGGTGCCAGGGCGAGCACGACAAGCAGCAGGGCATGGATCACCAGACTGCCGAGAAACGCCGTGCCGTTGTGTGACCAGTCCGTCCAGCCAGGAGCGATGTCCGCACGCAACGGCTCCACATTGGATTCCGCGTAGCTCACCGAGTTTCTCCCACAGAGGCCCCTGCAAAACGAGTGTGGTCGGTTCGTCTTCATTGTTGTCCTCGCCCCCCGACGTTTCAAGGCAGAATCAGCGTCGGTGGACGCGTCACGTGGCGCAGGATCCCGTGACCGGGTTCGATCGTTCCACACGCCCGAGATTCGTTGACGCTGCCGAGGGTGCTATCTACCATGAGTTGGCACCTGCGCGGCCCGCATCGCAGGCGGGTCGAACGCAGCATCGCTCCCCCCACGGCTAACTTGAGAGGACTACCCGGTGCGTTCCGACCCGAATACTGCCCGTCGCGGTTCCCTCCGTCTTGCCTTCACCCTGCTGGTCGTTTCGTTCCTGCCCGGCTTCGCCTCCTCGGCCGCAGCTCAGACCACCAAGGCCAAGAAACCGACCATTCCGAAACCCGAGATGTTGAGCTTCGAGGGGCTTGGCGGCGTCACCATCCAATACACCTACCTGGCCGGTGGCTTTATCCAGAAAACCGATACGGAAATCACCACGAAACCTGGCAAGGAGGTCGTTCCCATCATCCTGCTGCACGGTTTCGAGGGACGTGGTGCCGACCTGATGCCGCTCGCGCTCACGCTTCAGCGGCAGGGGCATGCCGTGGTCGTACCCGACCTGCGCGGGCACGGAACCAGCCGCTACCGCGTCCGCGGCCGGGAAGATCAACCCCCTGCCAAGCTGAACCGGCAGGACTTCAACGCCATGGTGGGAGACGTAGAAGTACTGAAAAAGTTCTACTACGAGAAAAACAACCAGGGGCAGGTCAACGTCGAGTCCCTGTGCCTGATGGGAGCCGACCTGGGCGCTGCCGTGGCGACCAACTGGATTGCGTTGGACTGGAGTAAGCCGGATCTGCCCGCGTTTCGCCAAGGCAAGTCGGCCAAGGCGCTGGTCGTGTTGTCGCCCGTCGGTTCCGTCAAAGGCTATACGGCCAATCCCGCGTGGAAGCACGAAATCTTTCTGACGCCCGCCCGCATGTCGATCATGCTCGTCGCCGGCAGCCGCGACGGCAAATCGAGCAGTGAAGCCAGACAGATTTTCAACCGGATCGAGAAATGGCACCTGACCGATCCCGCCGCCGCCGACAAGTCGCGGCAGTCGCTGTGGCTGATCGAACCCGATACCGATCTCACGGGTGGGAAGCTCGTCGATCCCCGCGCGCGGCTCAGCGTCACCCAGTTGATCGTGGCCTTTGTCAAATCGCGACTGGCGGATCGCCAGGCTGAGTTTCCCTGGAGCGAGCGGCGCAGTCCGCTGGATGCCCAGTAAGTTTCCGGGCCCAGCGACTCAGGGTACAGGCGCCAGCGTCGTGAGCGGCGGATCCAGCGGACGAGCGGCGGGAGGATCCGCGGGCAGCGAAGGAAGGTCCCGTCCCGGCAGACGCACCCATTTGCCGATCGGCAACAGTTCCGGATTCGGGATGACGTCCTGATTCAGGGCCAGGATTTCGGGCCAGCGCTGTTCGGTACCGAGATAGCGTCGGGCCAGCCGCGGTAGCGTATCTCCGTCGCGAATGCGGTGCATCCGGGGCCCCGCCGGTTCCCGGTCAAGATCTTCCTCGTCCGGCCGGACCGAGTGACCCGCGCCGGGCCCTGGGGCCGCGGGACTTGCCTGGACCAGCGGAGTCAGGGGCGCGGCTGGCGGTACCGAATCGCCGGCCGCCGGGAATTCCGCCGCAATGCCGGGCGGTTCCTCCGTGCGGGACCACCGCGGAGGCGCCCCCGAACCAGGAATCGAATTCTCAGCACGCGTACCCGGCGTCAGCTTGGCCTCGGCAACAGGCAAACTCGGCTCATCCGACACGATCTGCAAAGCCATGGGGTGCGACAAGACTTCGGGCTCCGAGCCGGAACTCGTCGAGCCGGTGACGCCCGGCCCACCCGCGGGCAACTCCGGCGGAACGGGATGATAAAACGGCAACGCGGCCGCCCATCCCAGCAGAATAATCCCGAGTGAGCAGATCAGGCGAATTCGAAGTCCCATCTCCCTCGAGCCTCATGCGGACGACACGGGAGCCCACTTTGCGCTCCAACAGACATCGTCCGCGTCGCCGGCCCGCCTTCAGCGGGAACCGGCCGATCGGCTACGATTCGCTGCCGTGGCTGGATGACAGAGCGAATGTAGGGTTTTACGCTGCGACCGGTCGCTTAACTCGCACTCGGGTTCCCGGTCATTCTTGGTCTTGTGACCTCAGGCCGCCGCCGACTTGGAACTGCTCGAAATCGATTTTCCGGCCAGCCACAGTACAAAGGGCGATGCGATGTAAATGGTGCTGTAAGTACCGGAAATGACGCCGATGAGCAAGGAAAAGGCGAAACCGTGAATACCCTGACCGCCAAACCCATACAGTACGATCACCACGATGAACACGGTGAACGCGGTCAAAATCGTGCGGCTCAGCGTCTGATTCAAGCTGAGGTTGATCATGTCGGCTGTGATGTCCGGGCTCTTGCCGCGTACCTCGCGCAGCCGGTCGAAGATCACGATCGTGTCATTAATCGAATATCCGACGATCGTCAACAGAGCCG
>JBFWYF010000786.1:0-3976 GCA_050186685.1 Pirellulaceae bacterium | reverse complement strand
AGAACCGGAGCGGACGGTGGCTCGCGCGTATGCGGACCCCCGGTCGCCGCCGGGACAGGAACCGCCGGCCACGGCCAAACGCCGAATCCGGCGAGCAAAGTGAGCATGACGGCGACCGCCTAGACCGCCGCGGGCCAGGCACGTCGCGAGGGGAGCCACCGCCCTGGACGCGAGCTGACCGGCCGGCCGTGGATTGCTGGTAGAGGAACCGCGGCAGGCTGCTGCACGTGGGCCAGGCACTGTTCCAACAGACCGTGCAGCTCGGCGGCCGACGCAAAACGCTGCTCGGGCAGCTTGGCGTGCAAACGAGCGATGACGTCGGCCAGCCACATCGGAATCGCCGGATTGACTTCGCGCAGCGGCCGAGGCTCGGCGTCCGTGATTCGGCGCAGCACTCCATAGCTCGATTCGCAGCGGAAAGGCGGGCGGCCGGCACACATCGCGTACATGACGCTGCCCAGGCTGAACAGATCGCTGCGCGCGTCGACCGCATCGCCCCGCGCCTGCTCGGGGGACATGTATTGGGGCGTTCCCAAGTGATGGCCCGTGTGGGTCAGGCTTGCGTCGTCGCTGGCCAGGGCCAGGCCGAAGTCGGTCAGCAGCGTGCGTTCCACGCCTTGCTCGAGCAGGATATTCGACGGCTTGACGTCGCGATGCACGAGCCCCTGGGCGTGGGCCGCGGCCAGCCCCGCCGCCGTGTGCAGGCTGATGCGCAGCACCTGGCACAGGTCGAGCGGCCCTTCGCGGTCCAACCGGCTCTGCAGCGACTCGCCGGCCACATACTGCATGACCAGGTACGGCGAGTCACCGGCCGATTGCACATCATGGATCGCGACGACATGCTCGTGCACAATCGCCGCGGCGGCCCGAGCTTCGCGCGCAAACCGTTGCCGCGCCGCTCCGTGGCCAGCCAGAAACGGCGCCAGCACCTTGATGGCCACCGGCCGATTCAGCTCCGTATCAAACGCCTTGAAGACGACCCCCATCCCACCGGCTCCGATCAGCCTTTCCACTTCATAGCGCCCCAGTCGGCCGAGCATCTCGGGGTGCGAGGGTTCGGCCAGCAGTTGCCGTGCGAGGGTTTCCGTCCAGGCCGTGGGACCGTAGGGCCTGGGCCAGCTCGGCGAGAAGCCCCGCCCCGCGGCGTCCCCCTCGGCAGGCGGTTCCAGCCGCGACGCCTGCAGCATCGAATGGGCCTCGCGCCAGTCGCCGTCGGATGCGGCCAGCTGTTCCAGTTGCCGCTGGCACCAGGTGCACGTCTCGAGGTGTGCCGCCGCCAGCCGATACCGATCGCTCTGCTCGTCTCCGTCCAGCAGGGCGTGCAAACTCTCTTGGCTGCAGGTGGTCGGACGCATCAGGGTTCCCCTTCCCAGCGTTGAACGAGTTCCCGCAGTCGGCTCATGACGCGACTGCGGCTGATGTACACGGTGCCGGGCGAGACACCCAGCTGTTCCGCCACGTCGGCCACGGAGCGACTCTCGACATGGGTCAGCCAGAAGGCCTGCCACGTCAGTTCGGCGACCACCGCCCGTGCCTGTTCGGCCGCCCACTGAAAGACCTGTCGTCGATACTCGAGATCTAGTTCGGTCGCCAGCTCGTCTGCGGGTGCCGGAACTTCCGCGAGCAGTCGCTGGTGATCGTCGCCACCCGCGCCCAGGGGCCGATAAGCCCGCCGCGTCAGGTAGTTGACGGCCAGGTTGCGCGCCATCCGCAATAACCACGCGCGGAACTTGCCGCGGTCGGGACGGTCCAGCCACTGGGAGACCGAGCGGGCCGTCGCGGCCAGGACATCCTGTACCAGGTCCTCCGCGTCGGCCGCTTGCAGACCGTGCCTGCGGGCCAACCGGGTGAGCAACGGTCCATACAACGCCACGAACTCGTCCCACGCCGCCACGTCCGCCGCGTCCGGCAGTCGCAAGATCAGGCTCGCGCGGGTATCGGGTGATTCGAACGCCATGGCCAGTTGCCCACCTCTTTCGAGTGCCGCTTTCATCTCACAAATAAGACACGCAACGCCGACCTTTCTTACACGACGATCAAGAAAAAAAGAAATCTGAAAAAGGCGTCCTGACACTCCCTGAGCACTTCGTCCCCACCATCGGCTTGCTACACGTGCAACCCACGTTGGCAACATGTTTGGCGGCGAGATGGACGAGTGTGCATCATCGGGCGATTCGCTTAAAGGCAATACCTTTCACCCGCCACAAGGAGGCGGACATCCCCGTAACTTGCCCTTGCGGATCGCGCAGGAACCGAAGAATGCGATTGTCGTGGTTTTCTCGGTCACCAGGAACGAATTCGTCACACACGGTGGCATCGAGAGGTTCCCATCCTCGGTTGTTGACGCGCAGCCAGAGCTTCCCCTTCTCGACTCGACAGCGATAGGTCGTCGCCAGCTCGTCGCTGTAGTACTCGCCCACATAGTCGCGTAGCGATTGTTCGGACGGCTCGGCCAGGTTCACGCGGTCAAACTCCAGCGTTCCACCCACCCATCGACTCGTCAGCGAATAGGGCGCGGTGGCGGAGGTTCGCTCAAATACCAGTCGGGCGCTCTCGTGAAAGAAGCCGCCCAGCGGGCGAAATCGATTCCGCCCCATCGGGATAAGTGGATGAGGTTCGTTCAGGTGGTCGACCAGCGTTAACTGCCCTTCGCTCCATTCGATCTTCCAGATGCGATCTTCTCCGCGCAGGCGAAACGCCCCTACCTTGTCACGCAGGTCGCGATCGTCCAGGCGGACCTTATGATCCTGCTCGCGACCGGCGGCGTCGTGATCCGTACTGGGCTCAGGAGGTCCCAGTTCTTTGTTGAGATAAATGTCCGCAATGCGCGCGTTGATTTCCCATGGAGCAATCTGGGAGTTGTTGCACAGGCAAATCACCGTGAACCGCTGGTCCGGAAACCGCGTCATGGCCGCGACGTAGCCCGGCATGCCGCCGGTAAACTGAATTCGTTTCAGGCCTCGATAGGTCCCGCTAGGCCGCGCATCAAGCACTCGGCGATTCTCGAGCAGCGTACCCCGCTCCAGGAACTCCTGCATATATTTTCCCGACGGCAACTGGCGCTGCTGAAGTCCCTGATCCCAGCGATAAAGGTCCTCGACACACGTATACAGTCCTCGTCCGCCGGGGGCGGCGGATCCTTGCAGCCAAGGAACCCACGTTCCCCGGGAACGGTGGTCGTAGCCCGTGGCACGTTGCGGGACAATCTGCGCCGGATTCTCCATCTGGAACGTGCGGCGCATGCCCAGTGGCCGAAACAGCTGGTCCCTCGCAAAATCGGCAAACGTCTGGCCGGTCACACGCTCCACAATCATGCTCAACAGGAAGTAGTCACCGGTGCCGTATCGAAACTGGGAACCCGGCTCGAAAGGCAACGTCCTTTGTCCAGAAAGCAGTGTGAGCATGTCCGACTTGCCATAGGGTGCTTCGACCGGCTGTGCCTGCCAGCCCGCCAGCTGGGCGACGTGCCACTGATCCCACACACCACTTTCGCAGCGAATCAGGTCTTGGATCCTGACAGGGGGAGCGAAGGCGTGCATTTCGGGCAGATAACATCGGATGTCCGCGTCCTGCGTTATCTTGCCCCGATCCAGCAGGATCGCGACGCAGGCACACGTAAAGGACTTGGCGAAGGAACCGATCTCGAAAATGGTCTCGGGCGAATTAGGCACTTCGAAGTCCAGATTCGCAGCGCCGAAACCTCGACTGTAAAGCAGCTTCCCCTCGCGAATAATCCCCACAGCGCATCCCGGCATGCTGGGGCGATCGAATTGCACAAATAACTCGTCGACTTGAACGGCAGGCGGTGCGTCGGCCAGCAGAGGGAGTGGGCGGAGCAAGGCACACAGCAGGCAGAGGGAACCGACGACGCTCGCACGATCGTTGTACATAGCACGTCTTCCTTTGAACCGGCCGAGCCCCTCGCGCATCCTATCCTGTGCCTGATCAAACTTGGAGAGGCCGATGACCGAGGCGG
>JBFWYF010000785.1:0-3987 GCA_050186685.1 Pirellulaceae bacterium | reverse complement strand
ATGACCGTGACCACGCTGGGGCGGCTGACGGAAGTCGAGCAGTTCGAGGAAATCGTGTTGAAGGCCGGTCAGGCCGGTCAGCTGGTCTACCTGCGCGACGTGGCACGTGTCGAGTTGGGGGCGCAAAGCTACGACTCGTTTGCCTCGCGCAACGGCACGGATTCGGCGAACGTCCTGATCTACCAGCTGCCCGGATCCAATGCGATCGATGTCTCGCACGCCGTTCATGCTGCGATGGAGCGGATCGAGCCGACCTTGCCCGAGGGCATGGAGTACGCCATCCCGTTCGACACGACGAAGTTCGTCGAGGCCGCGATTCACGAGGTCTACAAGACCTTGCTGGAAGCGGGGGGCCTCGTGCTGATCGTGATCCTGGTATTCCTCCAGAGTTGGCGGGCCTTGCTGGTTCCGGCTACGACGGTGCCCGTCACGATCATCGGCGCCTTTGCTTTCATGCCGGCACTCGGCTTCTCGGTCAACATGCTGACTCTGTTCGGCCTGGTCCTCGCCATCGGCATCGTGGTGGACGACGCGATCGTAATCGTCGAAAACGCGTCACATCACATCGAACAGGGGATGGCCCCCCGCGAGGCAACCATCCAGGCGATGAATGAAGTGACCGGGCCGGTGATCGCGATTACGCTCGTGCTGATGGCCGTCTTCCTGCCGACGGCATTCATGGGGGGGATCACGGGCCAGCTCTATCGGCAGTTCGCCTTGACGATCGCAGCCACAGCCATCATCAGCGCTATCAACGCACTGACTCTGAAGCCAGCCCAGTGTGCGACGTACCTGAAGCCCCACCGGGGTCACCGGAACGTTTTCACGCGGATTTTCGACGCCATCTATCGTCCTGTCGAGCGGATCTACGTCTGGTGTGTCTCCATGCTGTTGCGGGTGTGGTGGGCGGTCCTGCTGGTTTTTGTCGTGCTGGCCGGGATCACGGCCTGGTGGTACCAGCGAACGCCGACCGGGTTTCTGCCGACCGAAGATCAGGGTTACGTGATTATTGCGGTTCAGTTGCCCGATGCCGCGTCGCTGTATCGGACCCGCCAGGTCATGGAACGCATGAACAAGGTGTTTGCCGAGACGGAAGGCATCGAACACTGGTTTGTGCTGGGCGGGTTTTCGCTGCTGGATGGCACCAGTGCGCCGAATGCCGCCACGGCGTTCGCTGCGTGGTCGGACTGGTCGGAGCGGACAACACCGGAACTGTCGCTGGAAGCGCTGGTAGCTCGACTCCAGAGGGTGTTTGCCCTGCTGCGCGAGCCGATGGTATTGGTGCTGGTCCCCCCGACGATACAGGGACTGGGGGTGCCGGCCGGGTTCCAGTTGCAGGTGGAGGACCGCGAAGGCGAGGGTCCCAATGTCTTGCTCGAGCGCACCCAGGCGATCATCGACGAGGCTCGACAACACCCCGAGATCGGCAGTGCGGCGAGCACTTTCCGAGCAGGTGTGCCGCAGTTCTTTCTGAATATCGATCGCGTCAAAGCCGAGCGGATGGGCGTCCTGCTGAGTGATGTCTTTGCCGCACTGCAGGCGAATCTGGGATCCGTCTACGTCAACGATTTCAACAAGTTCGACCGGACGTATCAGGTCCGTGTACAGGCCGACATGCAGTTTCGCGGTGAACCGGGCCGATTGCGGCGGATCGAGGTGCGTAATCGGAACGGCGGGCAGGTACCGCTGGCGACCCTGCTGACTCCGGAAACGCGTGTCGGGCCGCAATCGCTTACACGCTACAACCTGTACCAGACGGCCTCCATCACCGGCGGCGCGGCGCCCGGCGTCAGTTCCGGCGAGGCGCTGCGGACGATGGAAGAAATTGCGGCTCGCGTGCTGCCCCGTTCCATGGGTTATGACTGGACGGGAGTGGCGTTCCAGGAGAAGCGAGTTTCCGGCGAAGCGGTCGTCGTCTTTTCCTTGGCCGTGTTGCTGGTGTACCTTGTGCTCGCCGCGCAGTACGAGAGCTGGATTCTGCCACTCGCAGTGATCCTGGTCGTTCCTCTGGGATTGTTAGGAGTGGTGGCGGCGGTCAATTTGCGCGGCATGGACAATAACGTGTATACCCAGATCGGTGTCGTGTTGATTATTGCCCTGGCATCGAAAAACGCCATTTTGATTGTCGAATTTGCTCGAGAGCTGCGTATGCGAGGCAGGTCGATTACCGAAGCCGCCATCGAGGCCTCGCGGTTGCGGTTTCGCCCCATTCTCATGACGAGTTTCGCGTTTATTCTGGGTGTGTTGCCGCTGGTCTGGGCCAGCGGTGCGGCGGCGGCCAGCCGGCAAGCGCTGGGGACGGCCGTGTTTGGCGGCATGGTCACGTCCACGGTGCTGGCGGTGTTCTTCGTGCCCGTGTTCTACGTCGCCGTCCAGATGCTGATTGAGCTCTGGAGCGGGCCGCCCGCGCCCGTTCCTGAGTCCTGATACGAAGTGGCACAGGTTGCCGGTTTCACGCGCCGGTGGTCGAGTCATGATGTCTGAGCAGGTACGTGAAGTTGTCGAGGCGGTCTACCGCACGGAATCTCGGCGTGTCTTCGCCACGCTGGTCCGGCTGCTTGGTGATTTCGAATTGGCGGAAGAGGCGCTGCACGAGGCATTCGCTTCCGCGGTGGTCCAGTGGCCGCGGGACGGCGTGCCGGCGAATCCGCGCGCGTGGTTGGTTTCGGCAGGGCGATTCAAAGCGGTCGATGCAATTCGCCGCCGCGCGCGGTTCGATGCCTCGCTGGCCGAGCTTGCCGAGCGGGAACCGCGCGGATACCGCACCGAGTCGCCGTCGGATGAGGACGTCGAAGATGACCGCTTGCGGTTGATCTTCACCTGCTGCCACCCGGCACTCTCGGCCGAGGCCCGCGTCGCGCTGACGTTGCGCGAAGTCTGTGGATTAACCACCGAAGAGATTGCCCGCGCGTTCCTGACCTCCCCCGCCACCCTCGCGCAGCGTATCGTGCGGGCGAAGGCGAAAATCAAGGGGGCCAAGATCCCGTACGAGGTGCCGTCACGAGCGGAGTTGCCGGAGCGCCTGGACGCGGTGCTGCAGGTCGTTTACCTCGTTTTTAACGAGGGCTACTCCGCTTCGGCTGGCGAGTCGTTAACTCGCTCGGATCTTTCCGACGAGGCCATTCGGCTGGGAAGGCTGCTGGTCGAACTCCTGCCCGATTCCGAGACACACGGCTTGCTGGGCTTGATGCTGCTGCACGAATCCCGCCGGGCGGCACGCTGCTCGCCGAGCGGGGAGGTGATTCTGCTGGAAGACCAGGACCGGTCGCGTTGGAACCGCGAGTTGATCGCCGAGGGACTCAACCATACCGCCCGTGCGTTCTCGTTCGACGCCATCAGTTCCTACACCATCCAGGCCGCGATCGCCGCCGTACATGCCGAGGCTGGCCAGGCGGACTCGACGGACTGGGCACGGATCACCGAACTCTATGCACTCCTGATGCAGGCCAATCCGACGCCGATTGTGGAACTGAATCGGGCGGTGGCGGTGGCGATGCGCGACGGCCCGGCGGCGGGAGTAACGCTGATCGACGAGATACTGGCTCGAGGCGAATTGGAGGATTATCACCTGGCCCATTCCGCCCGAGGCGAATTATGCCGGCGCGCCGGACGCTGGACGGATGCCAGGAAGTCGTTCACCCGCGCGCTCTCCCTGGCCCGCCAGGAACCCGAACGAAGGTTGCTGGAACGCAAACTGTCCGAACTCGGCCAGCTGCCGTCCGACACGGGATTGCTTTCGGACTAGGCCCTCATCCTGGCCATGGGCCGTCAACAACTTCTAAACGACGTCGGCACTCTGGACGCGGTAAATCGCGATCGCGAGCGGTTGCCCCGGCGTCCCCTATAGATCCCTTGATGCGAGACACTGTGGGCCACTCGCGAAGCGTAGCAACGCGGAAAGGCGTGGCCTACAATCGGCGTCTTTCCGGAGGCGGTGGGACGGTGCATCGGATGTGCACCGAGGACGCTGCCCAGCCCGTGGACGCG
>JBFWYF010000784.1:0-3995 GCA_050186685.1 Pirellulaceae bacterium | reverse complement strand
GTCGAGATGTCGCGCTTTGAAGCTGACGGAGGAATGGACCGGATCGTATTCGTACACATCGGCGGCGCGTGCCCATCCTGCTGCCGTGCCCCAGAAAACCAGTGCCAGAACCGAACCTGCTAAGATCGTTCGCCGCATGGTACTAATGCCTCGCTTGGAGTGTGATGGAGAAGTCCGCCCAGATGCAACACGACGTTGCGGCGGCCATCGTAGAACGCGCGAAGCCCTGCGTAAAGCAGGAAGTGGAAAGTGCGGCGGTTCCGCAGCTCGGGAACAGCGGCGACTCGGCCCCGTCCCTTACGATTCGACCTCGTGCTGCTCGTCCAGTTCCTTCAGCTCCTCGAGCCACAAGCGGATTTCGTTGCCATATTCCGCGGCGAGATCGCTGAGTACGAGCTGGCGATGAAACGCGGCCGCCCCTTCCTTCAGCAGGTCGGCTGCTTCTGCACTGGGAAAACGCCGCATCGGGTCCGGCGCAATCATGCCCCGGAAAAAGTTCATCAGCAGCTCATTTACCGTGCAATCGGCTGGAAGGATGTCGTACAGCCGCTGGGGCAAGATACGCTTGGCTTCGAGCAACTCCCGGACGTTGTTCATCCCCGCAAACAGGGGTCGCCCGCTCAGCAATTCGATCAGCACATAACCCAACGACGCGAGATCGCTGCGCGGCGTACATTCGGCGCCATCCAGCACCTCTGGCGCGGCATAAGCGGGAGTGCAGGTGCGGGTCGGGGGCGGGGCCGACATCTCGAATGCCGATCCGATATCGACGATCTTTGCGATGCCGGTGCGCTTCAACATGATGTTCGACGGTTTGATGTCCCCATGCACCAAGTCCTCGCGGTGCAGCGCCGCCAAGGCCGACAGGCAGTCCCGGACGATCGCCACCCCAATGCCAGGCTTGACGCGCGGATGTACGGGCCCCGACGTCACGATGACGCGGTTCATGTATTCCCACCGGCGATTGCTGACCGACGCCCGTACCTTTTCCAGCATGGGATTCGTCAACAGGCGATGGAGATCGAATCCATCCACCCACTCCATGACCATCATTCGAATGCGATTGCGATCGACAAAATTATGGACGTCGAGCAAATTGTCGTGCTGGATCTGTGCGACGCACGACGAGACGCGCGCCATTCGGCACATCGCGTCGTCGTAGGCACGCGGGTCCCGGTAACGTTCCGGCGAAAAGACCTTAATTGCCACGGGCAATGTGAATCCGTCAGCACCGCGCCGCTCGCTCAAATAGACGACCCCCTGCCCTCCTCGGCCTAGGAGTCGCCCCAGCCGCACGTGCCCGGTCCACGAGAGTCGACGGGAATCCAGGATTTCGAGATAGCGATTCAGCAACTCGGGCGGTTTGGGATCTGCTGGTGGATTCCCTTTCGCATCCGAGCCGCGCGTGCAGGTCGCATTCACATCGTGCAGGGTCGTCGTCAACATCCATTCACCTCGTCCGTAGCGTGCGGCATTCGCGATAAGCACTTCCTGTGCCTGACCGTGTCAGCCGTCAAAGGTTGTCGAACTCGAATGGACCAAGTCGTACGTCGGCTCAAATGCCATTCCCTCGCTCAGATATTATCGGACGGTGCGGCGCGGCGTCCAGACCGCCGGTTCGACCGGGAAGCCCAGTTGGCGGTCGACGACGTTCCACAACGGCTCCTGAGCAAGGTACCGGCACAGGTTCTCGCTGAAAAAGTCCGTGACATCGTCATATCGGGACGCCGACTGGGCGCCTACATGCGGTGTGATCAACACCCGCGGCATGTCCCACAGCGGGCTGTCCGACGGCAGCGGTTCCGTCTCCGTGACATCGAGCCCCGCCCCGGCGAGCTGCCCCGACCGCAACGCCTGGATCAAATCGGCTTCCACGACGACGGGCCCGCGGGCGACGTTGATCAATACGGCCCCGCGTTTCAGGCGGCCAAGTCGCTGGGCGTCGAACATCCCGTGCGTCTGTGGGTTGAGTGGCACACAAAGAATGACCACGTCCACTTGAGCCAGCATTTCGTCCAGCCGCTCGGCCGGCCACACGGCGGCCATGCCCGGGACGGGTGTTCTAGGAAACAGGTCGGTGGCCAGGATCCGGGTGCGGAACGGCTGCAGGACTTCGGCAATCCGCCGCCCGTTGCCTCCGAACCCCACGATCCCTACCGTTGTCCCTGTGAGGTCCGCGGTCGTTCGGCGGACGAATTCCCGCCGCTGTTGCTGCCGGAAAAAAGTGGGCAAGTCGCGCAGCACGCCGAGCAGCAACACAAGCGTTTGCTCGGCCACCTGGTCCGCAAACAGGCCGGAGGCGCTGGTGACGAGAATATTGGAACGGATGACCGAGGGCACAAGGCAGTGGTCCATGCCGGCCGCGGACGACTGGATCCAACGCAGCCGGCGCCGCGCGACGATCTCGTCCCACGGAACGGGAACTTTGGCGTGCCCGCAGAAGATGTCCGCCTCGAACAACTCGGCAGCGACACGTTCCTGGCCAGCATCAATTATTTCCGCATGGGGCGCCACGGAGCGAATCTGCGACACATGGCGCGGCTCCACCGGGTAGCATAGCACGATTCGCATGGGCGCGATGGTAACACAAGAGGAGCATTTGTGTCGACGAAGGAATCCTGGTCAGGAACATGGACCGGCGCCACGGGTGCCGCCGCATCGTGGTGGGATCGCGCCGCCGGCGGTCGCGAAGTGCTGAACCTGGCGCTGCCGCTGATCTTGTCCACGGCGTCCTGGGCCATCATGCATTTCGTCGACCGGATGTTTCTCTTCTGGCGATCCCCAGTCGATACGGCGGCTGCCCTCTCGGCGGGGACCATCCTCTGGACGGTCCTCGGTCTGCCGCTGGGCATCGCTAGCTATCTCAACACCTTTGTCGCCCAGTATTTCGGTGCAGGACGCCCCCAGCGCATCGGCCAAGTCCTGTTTCAGGGTGTCTTGTTCAGCTGGGCCACGGTCCCCCTCTTCCTGGTCCTGATCCCGGTGTCGGACGTCGCCTTCGGCTGGCTGGGGCACGATCCGGTATTAGCACAGCGCGAATCGATCTATTTCCAGGTGAACTGTTGGGGGGCCGGCGCAGCGGTCCTGGCCGGTGCTTATGCCGGTTTCTACACCGGTCGCGGCATGACGCGGACCGTCATGCTGATCGACGTCGCCTCGTCGCTGATCAACGTCGCACTGGACTACCTGCTGATCTTTGGCGCCTTCGGATTTCCGGAGTGGGGCATTGCGGGAGCCGCGTGGGCCACCGTGGCCGCTCAGTGGACGAAGGTACTGATCTACCTGCTGCTGCTGCGGGCACGCGATCTGCGCCGGGAATTTGGCATCGACGAGGGACGGCGACTCGACCGCGATCTGCTGCGCCGGCTGATCCGGTTCGGCGTTCCCAACGGCTTCCAGATGCAACTGGAGGGACTCGCCTTTACGATTTTCGTCATCTACGTGGCCCGGCTGGGAACGCTGGCCTCGGCGTCCACGACGCTGGCCATCAGCATCAACGTGGTCGCCTTTGTCCCGATGATCGGTCTGGGGATCGCGATCAGCACCCTCGTGGGCCAGCACCTGGGGGCCGACCAGCCGCGGCTGGCGGCCCAGGCCGTCTGGTCCGGCCTGCTGATTTCGCTGGTCTATAACGGGATCTTCGGCCTGCTCTATGTGCTGGCCCCGGAGCTGTTCTTGCTGGCCCATTCCGCGGGGTCGTCCGAGACGGATACCCAGGTGATCCGCGAGACGACGATCGTGCTGCTGCGGTTCGTTGCGGGTTACTGCCTGTTCGACGCGATCCAGCTCACCTTCTGCTGCGCGATCAAGGGTGCCGGCGACACGCGATTTGTCTTGTGGACCACGTTTACGACCTCCGCGCTGGCCGTAACGCTGATCGAATGGGGCGTGTCCTGGCAAGCTTGGGGGCTGATGTGGTGCTGGACCGTGCTGCTGCTCTGGATTGTCCTGCTCGCCTTCATTTACTCCGCGCGCTTCCTCCACGGTGGCTGGAC
>JBFWYF010000783.1:0-3998 GCA_050186685.1 Pirellulaceae bacterium | reverse complement strand
TACCGACTAACCCCCTACCTCCTAACCCCCTACCGCCTAACCCCCTACCGCCTAACCCCCTACCACCTAAACCCCTACCGCCTAAACCCCTACCGCCTATTGAGGCCGCCGTGAAAAGCAAACGCGAAGTGGAACGGGAAATCAGCCAAGCCATCATTCGGTTTGAAAAAGAGTTTATGGGCCGTGGCCCGCTGGAAGCGCGGACCTACATCATCGAGGACATGGTCCTGGTGCGGCTTAAGAATGTCTTGACTCCCGCCGAGTTGAAGCTCGCCGAGTCGGAAGAATCGCATCGCGGCCGATATCTTATCAAGCAGGTTCGACAAGAGCTCATCGAAAAAGGACGGCCCTTGCTGGACGCCGCGATCCGAGGCGTTGTCGGCGTGCCGGTCGTGAGCCTGCACACGGACATCAGTGCCAAGACGGGAGAGCGTATCATCGTCTTTACCTTGGAGAAACGCCCTGAGTTTGACGAGCCATGAGGGCCAGGAAAATTCTCGCCAGAGCCCTTGACGTTCGACCACCTCATTCCTAAAAAGTTCCCAATACCAGTCACGACTGCGTTGGATTCTGCGTGGCGGACGCCAAACAGTCGGGATGGTTCTGGTTTTCGTTGCACGGGATGGAATGCCCGTGCGGAAAAGGCCGGAAGGTTGCCGTAGGCAGCCTCCCGGCCTTTTTTTTGGCCCCGCTGGCACGCGGCGGCTGCCGTTGGAATCGCGGCAGCCAACGTCCGACGCACCGTGGGCTCCGTTCGTCGACACAGACAAGATCGAAGATCAATCCACCGAGCTGACGCCAGGGCGGCCGAACCAGCCGCCGGGACAAGCCGGGTGTTGAGCCTGCCAGGCTCGCATCCGGCTTTTTTTTGGACTTAACGCACGCCCTTCTCCATTACGAGAAACCAACCCGATGGAAACATTCGCCACCTTCCTCTGTTGCTTGCTTCTCGGCCTGATCGTCCTCGCGATGGTCCCCGCCGCACTTGCCAACGCGCATCCCCAGGCGCTGCGCCGGTTGGTGACGGGAATGATCTGCCTCGAGTTGGTGCTCGCGGTTCTGCTCGCGGCCGCCAGCTGGGCTGGAGGCGGCATACCGCTGTCACTGCGGGTGGTCGACGCGTGGCCCTCAGCGAGCGTCCACTTCGGGGTCTATTACGACGGTGTGACGGGGCTGATGCTGCTGCTCGTCGCCTTCATTGGCTTCGTCGTGAGTCGCTTTTCAATCCGTTATCTCGAGGGCGAGACCACACAAGGGCGGTATTTTCAGTGGATGGGATTCACCGTCGGGGCGGTCTCGCTGATGGCGATCTCCGGTAACCTGCTGCAGTTTTTCGCAGCCTGGGTGCTGACGAGTTGGGGACTTCATCAGCTGTTGTTGCACTATCGCCACCGACCGGCGGCGCGCCGCGCGGCCTGGACAAAATTCGCTATCAGCCGGCTCGGGGATGCCTTCCTGATCGCGGCCTTGGTGCTGACTTTTCAGTCCTTCGGGACCTTCGATCTGTCGCATTTGCTCGCGGAAGCGCGAAAACTGGCCGGGAGCGAATCCCTTGCGGCCAGCCAGTCCGCCATTGCCTGGCTGCTGATGCTCGGTGCCATCACCAAGTCAGCTCAGTTTCCGTTTCATATCTGGTTGCCGGACACGATGGAGACACCGACACCGGTCTCAGCCCTGATGCACGCGGGCATCGTGAACGCCGGTGGCTACCTGGTGATCCGCATGAGTCCCCTGTTCGCGCTCGGAGCCGAGTCGTTGTTGGTCCTGGCGCTGATCGGGGCCGTCACGGCCTGTTTCGCCAGCGTCGTCATGATTACCCAGCCGAGCGTCAAGCGTGCCCTGGCCTATTCGACGATTGCTCAAATGGGCTTCATGATGTTGCAATGCGGGCTGGGGGCGTTTTCGGCCGCGATGCTGCACATCATCGCCCACTCGTTGTATAAGGCTCACGCGTTCCTGAGCAGCGGCAGCGTTGTCTCGCAGTCGCGGTCGACGGATGCCGGGATATCCCATGTTTCCAAGCGCGCCGCGTCGACGCCAGCCCTGTTCGGTGCGGCCGCCGTCACGCTTTCGGCCTATCTGTCACTTTCGGTCGGGCTCGACCTTGGGGGCCACAGCAAGCCAGGCGGATTCTTGCTGGCGTTCGTCTTCTTTCTCTCGCTGACTGCCGGAGGCTGGCCTGTGTTTTCGTTCGGCCGCCGCTCGACCACCCTCGTTGGCATCGTCGGTATCGTTGGTATGAGTCTGGCCTACGTCGTGAGCTACCTTCTGATCGATCGCTGGCTCCACCCGGTACTACCGGCGGTTGCCTTTCCAGCATCCTCCCTGTTCGTCGCGGTCGGGATCGCCGTGCTTTTCGCCCTGCTGTTCGTCTTGCACGTCATCTTGAAACGGGGCTTGCGGCTGAAGTGGCTGGCGCCGCTTCGGATTCACGCCGTCAACGGGTTTTACGTCGACGCCATGTTCCACCGCATATTCAGCACACTGGCGAAATCCTGACGATGCCGATCTTCACATCGCACGTCCCCCCTGCATCCAACCGCAACCCAATCACTTCAGGAACCCCAATCGATGTCTGCACTCGACGCCTTTTCGACTACCCCAGGCAATGTTCCGCATCAGCCGACCCGCTCGGCCAGCCATCCTCGTCCTGAACTTCCAGCACGGGGTACTTCCATCCGGGAAGTGGTGGAGCAGGTTCGTCAGAAGATCGCACCGGTCTGGCCATTGAACGATTACGTGGCCGTCAACCCGTATGTGGGATACGTCGATCAGGAGTTCCTCACCGCACGGACTTCGCTCCGGAGCGTGTCGGACCTGGAGACGCTGTTGCCCGTGGCCTACTACCGTGAACAGTTCGCCGCGGGCTCGCTGTGCCGTGCAGACATCGACGCCGCTGTCGACGAGATGGTGGCGGACGGCGTCGCGGGCGCCGAGCGAATCGACGTGAATCAAGTCGTCGCGTTGCTCCGTCAGCCGCCTGCGGCGAGCCCCGCGGCCGACACAGTGTTCCCCCAACCGGGCAATCCCGGTCGCGTGCTTCGCACGCTGGCCGACGTGTTCGATCAACACACAGGCTCCGCATGGTCGCGGCTCATCCTTGACGAGATCTCCAAGCACTGCGCCAGCCACTACGACGAAGGTCAGGCCTTCTGGCCAAGTCCCACACGTGAACTGCCTCTGTACCATGCGTGGAAACTGGCCGCCTCTCACGATCGCAGTTTCGAGATGCTCGGAGTAGCGGGGATGCGGAAGCTTGCAACAGGTCTCCCGCACGATCCCCATGCCGCGGTAGTAGCATTATTGAAGCAGCTTTCCGTTCCCGAAGGCCTGTGGGCGGACTTGCTGCTCTGCGAAGCCCTGACCATGCCTGGCTGGTGCGCGTGGGTGAACTATCAGTACACCCAGTCACAACGGCGAGGCGAAGAGAATACCGACCTGGCGGGCCTGCTCGCGATGCGTCTGGCTCACGAAGTCGCCCTGTCCATTCATTTCGACTTCCACGTCGACTGGGCATCCGTGGCGACGTGTCACCACGCACGACTCTCGCAGGCCTCGCAGCCGACGGATGAAGACCTGATGCGCTACGCACTGCTGAAGGCCAGTGAGATTGCTTTCCGCAAGCAGCTGCTCGCGGGGCTGGCTGGCCGAGCCGACCGACCGAGGAGCCCGGCCGCTGACCGCCCAATGGCCCAACTCGTATTCTGTATTGACGTGCGATCCGAGCGAATGCGGCGGCATATCGAATCGGAGTCCCCTGCGATTGAGACCTTCGGCTTCGCAGGCTTCTTCGGCTTGCCCATCGAATTCGTGGGGTTGGGCGAGTCTCACGGACGCTCGCAGGTGCCGGTGCTGATTGCGCCCCAGTTCCGAGTTCGCGAAGAGGTCGATGGTGAGGACACCAGAAGCCGGCACTCCACGATCCAACGGCGGTCGTTACGGCGGTTTCTGCGCGGAACGTGGAAGGAGTTTCAGAGGTCGGCGGCCGGCTGTTTCGC
>JBFWYF010000782.1:0-3998 GCA_050186685.1 Pirellulaceae bacterium | reverse complement strand
CCACCGAATCGTTCATCCAGCGAATCGACCAAAGTCACGCGCGCACCTAGCTCGACCAGTCGCATCGCCAGATTGCTGCCGATGAATCCCAACCCGCCGGTAATCAGGCAACTGGCTCCCCGCAGCCGCTCAACCTGCGCCACGCCCGTTCCCTCCCACCGGCTCGACACTGTTGCGCACCGACTCGGACGGTCGCACATTCTCCGTATCGCGGACGACAAACTGAGGCCGGCCGCTGTCTTTCAGAAACAACCGGCCCAGGTACTCGCCAATCATACCCAGCGCAAACAGCTGCACACCGCTGATCACGAACAACGATACGATCAACGATGCCCAGCCGGCCGGCAGACTGGGATCGCGGATCTTCTCCCAGGCAAATCCGACTGCTGATAATAGTCCCAGCACCGACAGGACCAGTCCCGCCATCGAGGCCAGCCGCAAGGGCAATACGGAGAAGTTCGTGAACATGTTCAGCCAGAGCGACAGGAGCTTGCGGATCGTGTATCCCGATCGACCCTCCCGGCGTGGATCGTGGCGCACCAGAACCCGCGCATAGCTGGCCGTGACTCGTAAGAGCAGTCCATCGATGTACGGATACGGACCTCGATACTGAATCACCTGGTCGATGGCAAATCGATTGATGGCCTTGAAGCTGGACAAATACAGGTCGTATGGCTTCCCCAGCATCACGGTCGCAACGCAATTGTGAAACCAGCTGCCCCAATTCCGGAACCAGCCGTGGTGCTTCTGTTCGTAATAGGAAAACACCACGTCGTAACCCCGCTGCAGCTCCTCAACGAGCTTCGTGACCTCGTCGGGCGGATTCTGGAAGTCGTCGTCCATGATCACCGCACAGTCGCCCGTCGCGAAGTGCAGCCCACACATCACCGCATTGTGCTCGCCAAAATTCCGCGACAGATTGATAAACCGGACTTCGGAGAATTCCCTCGCCAACTCGCGACAGACGCGCGCCGAACCGTCCGGGCTGCCGTCATTGACGAGCACAAATTCGAGTTCATAGCGTCCTCCCAGCACCTCGCGCAACCGGAGCACGAGCGGCCCGATGGAAGCCTCACCGCGATAAACGGGGATGACGAGCGATACGCGGGTCCGTGTCGGGTTGGTCATGCTGGGCCATGAGACGGCAAGCCGGCATTCATCCGCGTTGCCAGGGGGTCAGGTGTATCTTCGTCCGCTTGGAACCGGGTCGTCGTGCTCAGGGGAAGCCTGGATGGGCTCGGCTTCCTTCCACTGCGATATCCCTCGCGGGAACGGCCATCCATAGGGGACGGTGTCCGTCGTTCCCTGCCCGTGCGACGCCCCATCGTCCGCGGGACGATGTCGACCGCGCCAACACCCATACCAGCCGCTGACGGTGGCGAAAATCACACACGGTTCCAGCACCACACGGTACTTGAAGTTCTCGATCTCTACCAGAGACGTCACCGCAGTGAAATAAAGGAAGATCAAAGCGACCGAAATCCCCATCAGACGCGTCGAGCGGCGGCGGACGAGCTGCCACGTTCCCGCTATACACAACGCCAGGACCAATTCATTCCAACGCACCCAATGGGCAGGCGACCGCCGCAAGACGCGACGCTGGAAGTCGGCCACGCCCGCCCACTCCCAGTCCGGCCGCCCCACCGCCCCGCCATCCGTCGCCACGTCGTAATAGGGAATCCCGTTCGGCACACAGCGCCAATAGTTGACGCACCGTTTGAACGCCGGCCACGCAAAACCCCAGGGGTCCGCAGCTACCGCCTGCACACAGACCGCCGTGACCAGTTCATCGATCTGCCGGTCGCTCAACCCCCGCTGCTCCAGTGCGCCGATCACGGCATAACAGTAACGATCCCGCACCTGGCCCCGCTCGTCGCCAATCAAGGCACGGATGCGATTACCCTCGGGAGTCACGGGAATCGCCAGCGCCGCCGCCGATCCCCCCTGGAAACAAACCTGCCACTTATTCACTGCCGGCAACCGAGCCAGAAACGGCTCACCAAACAGACACGCATTACGACCACACCACGGAGCCAGAATTAACATCGTCACGCCGGCCGCCGCCAGGGCGTGCCGCATCAGCTCAAGGACTCCCACCCGCCGCGGGACCCACGACGTCGCGTGCAAGGCGAACACACCTACCAAAGGAATCCAAAGCAGCTTCGGCACCGGCCGCACCAGCGCCGCCACTCCGAATAAGCACCCGAATACCATGGCCCAACGTCCTGACGGACGTTCGTGATACAGGCACAACGCGCCCGCGGCCGCCGTCAAGAACAGCATAAACCAGGCTTCCGTGCCCACGACGTTCGCAAACCACGTCTCCATCAACGACACCACCGTAACGCCATACGCCAACAACGCAGCGATCCCGCTGCCCGTCAGCCGCCACGTGATGCCGGCCACCAGGAGGTGCGTAACCACGAACAATCCATGTTGAACGACCACCGTGGCCAACAGGGCCTGCTCCGCAAAGAGCCACCGCATACCAGCGAGGAACACCGGGTAAAATGGAGTCCGGTAGTCCAGCCCGCTGGTCGACAGCATCCAGTCGCCGCGCAGCACTTCGCCGCTCAGCTCCCAATACTGCTGGGCATCCGAGATTAACGGCCCGGGCCCAATCCCCCATGTCAGCAACTGCTTGCCACACCCCAACAGAAACAGCAGCGCAGCAGACGCCGCCAGATATCGGGCCGATGGAGGCATTCGCCTTCCCTCACGGAACAGGGACTCGCCGACGTAACCGGAGATAGAAGACGGCCGCCCTGCACACGTGGCGCGCGCGAACCGACGCAAGAAGTCCGCCTGCGAATCAACCGGCGCGCAACGCCCGATACGTAATCCGGCTGTCGCGCGACGCCCGTGCCAACGCAGATGGCATGCCAGCATCCCGCAGAGCGCGGGCATCCGAAGCAAACAGCTGGCCATTCAGCGGTTATGTGGTCTGCCGGCCCATCATCGTGCTGGCGAGCCGCCTCGGGTAGATAAACATTTTCTTTCCATGCGGAAAGAAAAATGCGCGAGAGGCGAGAGAGGCTGTAGGGGGTTAGGGATTTAGGCTGTAGGCCCCCTACCGCCTAAACCCCTACCGCCTAAACCCCTACCGCCTATCGCCCACAAACGGATTGGTGCTTCTCTCGTCACCGATCGTCGTTACGTCGCCATGACCCGGCAAGACCAGCGTATCGTCCGGCAGAACGTAGAGCTTGCTGCGAATGGCCTCGGCCAGGTCCTCGAAGCTGCCGTCGGGAAAATCGGTCCGCCCGATACTTCCTCGGAACAGCACATCGCCCCCGAACACGACCCAAGGGGATTCGCCCTTCCAGATAAAGACGATGTGGCCGATCGAATGCCCCGGACAAGCCGCGATCTCGAAGTCGAACCCCGCACACGAGTACCGGTCGCCGCCCAGCAAAAGGATGTCGGCCGGCGGACTCGTGACATCCGCGCCAAACGGGCGGGATAAATTCAACACCGGATCGGTCAGCTTCGGGGCGTCCTCCGCGCCAATCACGAGGGGAGCCTCGGGCCACCGCCGTTTCAGCGCCTCGTTCCCGGCGATATGGTCGGCATGGCCGTGGGTGTTCAGGATCGCGGCTACGGTCAGCTCCCGTTCCTCGATGAATTCGATAATTTCTCCGTGATTAAAGCCCGGATCGACGACGGCGCAATCGCTCCGGCCGTCAAGATAGGCAATGTAAGCGTTTTCTGCGAACAGCTGCGAAACCACGACTCCGACGCGCAATTGTCGGCCCACAAAACCAACCTCCCCCGATCCTGGAATTCTGCGTAAGATCTTCGCCCTGTGACGATTCCTAATCTATTCGGTTTGGGCCGCAAGGTTAAGATCGCACGGGATCGAACTTCAAGGTGAATCCGCGCGGATGCGGCAGGCGATACTAGATTCATCGCATACTCGGGAGATTTTCGACTGTACTGGAGCGAGGGACGCCGCGCTTGAGAGGAGTTCGCATGTCGCGCAAGATACTCGTAGCCGC
>JBFWYF010000781.1:0-3998 GCA_050186685.1 Pirellulaceae bacterium | reverse complement strand
CGTCGGCGGCTCCCGCACCCAGCGTGAGCGTGCCGTCCACGGTCAGACCGCCGAGGACCGTGATGGCGGCGTTCGAGTTGGTGACAGCCTGGCTGCCGGCAGCCAGGGTGACTCCGTCCAAGGTGCCGGTCGACAGGCGCAGCTCGCCTCCGCCCGACGTGGCGACGTGGCCGCCGTTGATACGGCCACCGGCGAGCGTCCAGGTGCCCCAGCCGCCGGATGCGGCGAGGTTCAGAGTTGTACCCGCGTTGTTCAGCGTGCCGGTGAGATTCGTGGTGCCGGCCGTACCGTTCTGCCGGTTATAAGTTCCCAGGCCCGCCACCGTGAACGAGCCGCCGAAATGGATGGTCCCTCCGGTGTGACCGATGGCGCCGGTGTTGGACCACGTTGCGGAACTGATGGTGAACGTGCCGGCCGCCACATTCACAGCTCCCTGATTGGTGAACGTGGGAGCCGTCACGGTGAGAGTGCCGCCGGCTGATTCGAGTGTGCCCGAGGCGGCATTGGTGAAACTGGCGAGAAATCCGCCATTAGCTCCGGCGCCCAGGTTCAACGTCCCGGTCCCCTCACTGCGCAGGATTCCGTGGTTGATGACGTGGGTATTGGCGACGTTGTGGGGACCAATGCCCGTGGAACCCGTGGTGGCGGTGGCATGGACGGTGAGACCCGCGCCGATGGTGAGCGTCATGTTGGCCTGACTGAGCCGCAGACGCTGGTCGTTGCCGGAGAGATAGACGTGTCCACTGCCGCCCAGCGTCTGGTCCCCGGCGAAAAAGAGTCCGTAGCCGTCGGCGGCTCCCGCACCCAGCGTGAGCGTGCCGTCCACGGTCAGACCGCCGAGGACCGTGATGGCGGCGTTCGAGTTGGTGACAGCCTGGCTGCCGGCAGCCAGGGTGACTCCGTCCAAGGTGCCCGAGGACATGCGGAGCTGCGCGAACGTACCCGTTTCGACAGTAGCACCGGCCAGTCGTGCGCCGGACAACGTTCCATTGGCGGTATCAAAACGAACACTATTGGCCGTGAAGGTGCCACTCGAGAATGTGATGGCTTCACGTGCCACGAGGCTCTGAATGGTGACATTACCCGCGACCGTGATGGTGGGGTTGGAGCCCGCCACGTCGATCGTCACGTCGTCCCCTGCGCCGGGAAGCGTATTGCCATCCCAGTTGGCGGCGTCGAGCCAGTTATTCGTGCCGGCGCCGCCGTCCCAGACGCGCGCCGCCAGCAGGTAACGCGACTCGAGCTCCTCGAAGCGGATGAATCGCGTGCGCGCCGCGGCGCGTCGCCGAGCGGCGGAGCGGCGGCGGAAACGTGCGGCAGCCGGCGAAATCCGGGTTCGTTCGCCACGAGGAAATGCGGGTGGCCGCGATGAAAATTCCGGTTGCATAGTCAACTCGTCGAGATATTTCGGGGACCAGCAGGGCGCGCGGTCGAACGGCTATGGGGCCGGCGTTGCGGATGAGAGAACGGAGGACGTCACGCGGGCGAACCGCGCGTCGGAACGAATGGGGTCGAGATCCGGATCGTTTTGCAGCGTCACCAGGTCCTGCCAGCCCGACGCGAGCAGCTCGTCGAGCACCTGGAAAGCCGCGTCACGGCAACGGTCACGCATATCCGTGTCGGGCACGTCGGCACACAGCGCCCACGTGCAGGCCACTTGAAACAAGAGGTACGAATCCTTCGTTTCTCGCGCCTTCGCGGCCAGTTCCAGGGCCAGTCGTTCCGCCTCGGCCCAGCGCTGGCAGCGTGCTACGGCCAGTGCCAGCTCAATGCGGGACTGGAAATCCTGCGGATCGACTGCCACTTTCTCGCGACGTTTGCGGGCCTCCTCAAAATGAGGCAACGGGTCGGGGGCCTCCTGGCCGTTCGGCAATTTGAGGTGTTGTTGCCGAGCTCGGCGAAACGTCGCCCCCAGCCGATACTGTGCTCCGGCGTAGTCACGCAGCGCCCGGCTGCTGGTAGGTTGGTCATTGGCCAGCTTGAGAAAAGTCCCCAAAGCCGCGGTGTATTGCTGCCAGGCCTGACCGGGCTGGTTATGTACGAGCAGCAACAGGTTCCCCAGGCTCATGTGCGACAAGGCGACGTCGTGGAGAAACACGCGGTTCTGGGGGTGCTCGGCCAGTGCCTTTTCGCGGTCGGCCAAGGCCTCGCGGTATAGCTGTTCGGCACGCGCCGCGTCGCCCAGCCGGTAGTGAATCTCCCCCAGACGATCTTTGTTAGCCGCTCGTTTGCGGTTCAACTGGATCGCGTCCGCTTTATCCGCTGGCTGCGGCAAGGCATCGAAAATTCGTTGCGATTCGGCCAAGTGTTCGGCCGCCGAGGCGGCGCGGCCCGTCATCCGATCCACTTTCGCGAGCAATCCATGCGATTCCGCAATCGACTCCCGGGCCGGGGCGTGCTCGGGAAGGCGCTGCGACCATTGCTCGCGCAGCCGCAGCGCCTGCGCGTACTTTTCGCGCGCGACCGCTGTGTTTCCGAGACGCAGCTGGACATGTCCCTGCTGGTTCAGAATGGCCGCCAGATTCCGCAAGTGGATGGGATCGTCCGGGTCCTCGAGCGGCAGCGGGGCCAGAATCTCATACGCTCGATCGAATGCCTCCCGCGCGTCGGCCAGCCGGTCTCCCTGCAGGTACATGTCGCCGAATCGCTGGAACGCGACCGCCTCGGTCCGTTGCATTAGCCGGTCTTCGGCGTCGGTCAGGGGGTGGGCCTCGACTTGCGTGCGAACGTGGTCCAGCCCTCGCAGCGCCTGGTCGATCAACTGGCGGCGGAGCCGGTCGAGGGGCGCCTGGTCGCGCAGCAGTTCGTCGACGGCCAGGAGCGTATTGCGGACGAGGTCGATCGACGCGTTGCGCTGGCCCAACGTGACCGTCCGGGCCTGCTTGAGCTGTGTGTTGGCTTGGGAGAGTTCACTGTTGCGCCGCTCAATGACGCCGTTCTGCTGGCTGATCTGCTGATTCTTAACGTCCAGCCGCCACCACATGACCGAGGACACCGTGGCGATGGTCACCGTCAGTGCCGCGACGGCTGAGCTCAGTCCGGCGACCCAGGGATTGCGGCGTGCCCAGCGCCAGGCGCGCTCGGCTGCGCCGACTGGCCGTGCCAGGATCGGCTCGCCCGCGCGGAATCGCCGCAGGTCTTCCGCCAACTCTCCCGCCGTGCGATAGCGTTTATCGGGCTCCTTCTGCAGGCACTTGAGGCAGATTGTCTCGAGGTCGCGCGAGATTCGCGGATTGAGCCGCGACGGCGGCACCGGCTCCTGATGGCAGACCTGGTCGAACGTATCTCGCCAGTTGGCGGCCTGAAAGGGTGGCCGACCCGTGAGCAGACAGTACAGCACGCCGCCCAGGGCATAGATGTCGGCCGGGGGCCCCACATCCTGGGTGCCGTATGTCTGCTCGGGCGCCATGTAGCTCGGTGTGCCCATCGGACGGCCGTCGGTTGTCAGCTGGGCGTCGTGGCTCAGTCGCTTGACGAGCCCAAAATCGCTGATCTTCACCTGGCCCCGGGCGCCGAGCAGCACGTTGTGCGGCTTCAGATCGCGGTGGACGATCCCCGCGCGATGGGCCAGTTCCATGCCACGCGCCAGCTCGGCCACCGTGTCGGCCGCGAACTCCTCCGGCTGCGGCTCGCCCTGGCGGAATTTTTCGAGCGAACCACCGTCGACAAACTCCAGCGCCATGTACGGGCGGCCGCCAGCTTCGCCATAGGCATAAAGCTGGACGAAGTGAGGATCCTGCAGGTCCGCGACGGCCTGAGCTTCCTTCTGAAACCGCTCGAAAAACTCTTCCGAAGCGCTGTCCCCGACCAGCCGCCGGTCGAGAATCATTTTCAACGCTACGGGGCGGCGAGGGAACTTCTGCCAAGCCTTGTAGACGATCCCCATGCCGCCCCGGCCGAGCACGGATTCGATCTCAAACCCGTCGATGGTCGGCCAGGAGCCCGGTACGGAAGATTCGGATGTCGAGCCGCCGCGCAGGTACGGCGCGGTCGATGCG
>JBFWYF010000780.1:0-3999 GCA_050186685.1 Pirellulaceae bacterium | reverse complement strand
GCGCGGCCATTCATCCGCATAGTCTCGGTCGCTGGAATCCTGATCGGCCGACTGAGCTGCTGGCGCCGCCGTCTGTGCCGGCACATGGTCCGCCACTCCGGCGTAGAGGGCGGCCGCTAACAAGACCCCCGTGAAGTATTGCGATCGAGTCATGCTTTTTTTTCTGCTCCCGCTAGGACCGCCGGATAGAATTGCACCCTTCCCTCTTCCCCGTGGAGCGAGGGGGCATGCAGAAGTAGTCTCCTCGGCGAGCCTCCGTTCCTGAACTTACCCGACGAACCAACCCACCCGTTGCTGGCGGATACGCGCTCCCGCAGCTTGTGGGCAGATCTCACCCTGGTACGATGAAACCCCCGTAGGACCCGCCGAAGAAGTAACTGCCCTCTCCCCACGGGGGAGAGGCTGCGCCGGGAAGTTATTTCCTCGGCGATCCTAGTCGGAAGCCCCCGATCTCAAAAGACCCCGAACTCGGTAACCCCCGAACTCGGAAACCTCTGTGCCATGGTAACCCGGAAGTCGCGCCGCTGCAGCCCTGGAAGCGAGGGCCCTGCAGCGCGTCAGCACGGGTCTCGGCACTTTTTCCACATGTCAAGGGAACACGACGATGCGATTCGCGATCTGTAACGAGACCTTTCACGATTGGCCGTTCGAGCGAGCCTTCGATTTTGCGCGCGAGTGCGGTTATACCGGCATTGAGTTCGCACCGTTCACCATCAACAAAGACGCTTACCAGATTTCGGCGCAGCAACGCGCCGAGGTCCGGGGGCTGGTGGAAAGCCGCGGTTTGCAGGTGATTGGGCTACACTGGCTGCTCGCGTTCACTGAGGGCTACTACCTCACCTCGCCGGATGCCGACGTCCGCCGGCGCACGGCGGATTATCTTTCTGAGCTGGCCCGGCTGTGCCGGGACTTGGGAGGCCACGTGCTGGTGCTCGGCTCCCCGAAGCAGCGCAACTTGTTACCCGGCGTCAGCCATTCGGACGCGATGAAGTTCGCTGCGAATGTGTTGCAGCAGGCCATGCCGGAGTTCGAGCGTTGCAAAACAACGTTGGCGATCGAGCCGCTCGGGCCGCAGGAGGGTGATTTTCTGCTGACCGCGGCCGCCGGCGTCGAACTGGCACACATGGTCGGCTCGCCGCATTGCCAGCTGCATCTGGACGTGAAGGCGATGTCGAGCGAAGGACGCTCGATCCCCGACATCATCCGGGAGAATCGGAAGCACATGGTCCATTTCCATGCGAATGACGCCAACCGTCGCGGGCCTGGAATGGGAAGTATCGACTTCCTGCCGATCTTACGGACATTGATGGACATCAATTATCGCGGCTGGGTGTCGGTCGAAGTATTCGATTACGAGCCCGGCGTCGAAGCGCTCGCCCGCGACAGCATTCGTTATTTGCAGGACTGCGTGGCCCGGCTGGAGCAAACGGATTCGCCCTAAGCGTGGCGGGCGGGCCGGTCGAAGGGGAAGGGGCGGTGATTTTGGTCGGCGCTGCAACGTGTCCAGTCCCCTCGGCGGGGCCTCGGTGTTTTGCGGGCCAACAGCCCGGAAGCTAAGATGGGGCCGGCTGGCCATCCAGCCATGCACCTTGATATTGCACCGGGAGGAGAACCGAGGATGGACTACGTACTGCCAGAATTGCTCCGACCTGCCAAGGCGGGAAAAAACCAGGTGCTGCTCGTCGCGAGCGGCGATTTGCGTCTGTCGGCCAATCGGGAATGTTGGGCGGCGCAGCAGGAAATGGAACGGGCGCTGTCCGAGGCGGTCGAGTCCTGTGGCGCTCGGTTGCAGCGAGCGCACCCCTTCAAAGAGCAGGAAGGGCATGGCTTCGTGGCATCCCAGAAGGAAGGCATGCAGGTCTTCGCAGGAATCGACCCGCATGCCCCGTTGATCGTGGCGGAAGCGGTGTGGCAGTACTCGCATCACGTGCTGCACGGCTTGATCTCGCATCGGGGGCCCGTGCTGACGTGTGCCAACTGGTCGGGCACGTGGCCAGGGCTGGTCGGGATGCTGAATCTGAACGGATCCCTGACCAAAGCGGGCGTCAAGTACTCGACTCTGTGGGCCGAGGATTTCAGCGACTCGGGATTCCGCAAGAAACTGCAACGGTGGCTCGATAAAGGCAAAGTCAAGCACAATACCGACCACGTCATGCCGCTGCGCGACTTGCGTCTGGGGAGCAAAGAACGCCGTCTGGGTGAGGCACTCGCCACAGAACTGCGCCAGCGCAAGGCGATCATGGGCGTGTTCGATGAAGGCTGCATGGGCATGTACAACGCCATCATTCCCGATCATCTGCTGCACCCCACGGGCGTGTACAAGGAGCGGCTCAGTCAGTCCGCTCTGTACTATGAATCGACCTGCGTATCCGATCAGGAAGCCGAGGGCGTGCGTCGCTGGATGGAAGAGCGAGGCATGCGCTTTGCAACCGGCAGCCGGGACGAAACCGATCTGACGGACGCGCAGATCCGGATGCAGTGCAAAATGTACATTGCCGCGGTGCGGCTGGCGGACGATTTCGGGTGCGCGACGATCGGCATCCAGTACCAGCAGGGGTTGAAGGACCTGATGCCGGCCAGCGATCTCGTCGAGGGAACGTTGAACAACGCGGAGCGGCCCCCGGTGAAGAGCCGCGATGGATCGCGAATCCTGTACGATGGGGAACCTGTGCCGCACTTCAACGAGGTCGACGAGTGCGCGGGTTTGGACGGGCTGATGACGTATCGGATACACCGGGCCATGGGAGCTCCGGTCGAGAACACGCTGCACGATTTGCGGTGGGGGGATTGGGATCAGTCGGGCACGACAGACGAGTACGTGTGGGTGTTTCTCATCAGCGGATCGGCACCCCCGGCCCATTTCGAGGGGGGGTGGGGTGGAGCATCGAGCGAGCGGCAGCCGGCTATGTATTTTCCAAACGGCGGTGGCACACTCAAAGGGATTTCCAAACCGGGCGAGATTGTGTGGTCGCGCATCTACATCGAGAACGACGAGCTGTGCATGGATCTTGGCCGCGCGGGCGTGGTGGCATTGCCACCCGAAGAAACCAACCGCCGCTGGCGGGCGACGACACCGCAATGGCCGATCATGCACGCCGTGACGTACGGTATCTCACGCGACCAGATGATGGCGCGGCACAAGAGCAATCACATCCAGGTGGCTTATGGGCATGACGCGAAACAAGCCGATCGCGCGCTGATGGCCAAAGCCGCCATGGCGGCCGAACTCGGCATGCGCGTCTTCATTTGTGGCGCTCGACAGGGTGGCGAAAACTGGGATTAAGAAAGCGCGGTGGCTGCCCACAGCGTACTTGCCGGATTCACGCGTCGATTGGTATCCTGCCGCAAGAAGTGGGGAGTGACGTTGGGCGACACCGCTCGCAACCGTAAGGAATTGGGAATGCGCGATGTAATGACCTTCGTTTTGGGTGGCGGACGCGGGACGCGTCTCTATCCGCTCACCAAGTACCGGGCCAAACCGGCCGTTCCCCTGGCGGGCAAGTATCGCTTGATCGATATCCCGCTCTCCAACTGCATCCACAGCGGCATCAACCGCATCTACGTGCTCACCCAGTTCCTCTCGGTCAGCCTGCATCGACACTTGCGTCAGGCGTACCGGTTCGACCAGTTCAACGGCGGTTTCGTCGAGTTGTTGGCCGCTCAGCAGTCGATGGAGGAGGGAAATGAAAAAGGGGATTGGTACCAGGGCACGGCCGACGCCGTCCGCAAGAACCTGCGCTACATCGAACAATCGGACTCGGACTTCGTCTTGATTCTCTCGGGTGATCAGCTGTACCGCATGGACTATCGGGACATGCTGAAGACCCACATGGAAACACAGGCGGATGTCACGATCGCGGCGTTGCCGGTCGATCGAATTGCTGCCCGGTCGTTTGGCATCATGCGCATTGACGCTTCCGGCCGTGTCCAGGGCTTCCTGGAAAAGCCCAAGACGGATGAGGAAATCAATATCGTGCGCATGGAACCGTCCTGGATCGA
>JBFWYF010000779.1:0-4000 GCA_050186685.1 Pirellulaceae bacterium | reverse complement strand
TCGGGCACGAGCGCGGGGCGTTCACCGGCGCCACAGAGCGCAAGATTGGCAAATTTGAGCAGGCTCATCTAGGAACGGTGATGCTCGACGAGATCGGCGAAATGAGCCCGTCGCTGCAGAGCAAGTTCCTGCGCGTGCTGGAGGGGCATCCGTTCGAGCGGGTGGGAGGGAGCCAGCCGATCAAAGTGGATGTGCGCGTGATCGCCGCCACGAACCGCGACTTGGAAAAGGCGGTGGCGGAGGGGACCTTCCGCCGCGACCTGTATTTCCGGCTGCGGGTCGTCGAGATCCTGGTGCCTCCGCTCCGCAAGCGTCCAGCCGACGTCGTCGAACTGGCCCATCATTTCCTGGAGCGGTTCAGTGCGGAGACGGGCCGGCGTTTCAAGGGGTTCTCGCCCCGGGCGCTCGAGATGCTGCAACGTTATCGCTGGCCGGGCAACGTCCGCGAACTCAAGAACGTCGTGGAGCGCGCCGTGCTGTTGGCCCAGGGCGATGTCATTGACCTCGAGGATCTCTTATTGTCGAACCTGGCCACGGCCAGCGAGTCGGGGGAAGTCGTCCTTCAGCCGGACGTATTTGAGCCGTTGCCGCTGGAGGACGTCGAGCGGCGTCATATCGCCGCAACGTTGAAGGCCACGGGTTGGAATAAGAGCCGCACTGCCGAGATCCTCGGCATCGAGCGTTCGACGCTCGACCGCAAAATCCGTCGCTACGATCTACGCCGGAGCCGGCAGTGAGCAGGACATGCGGATATCCGTGATCATCCCCGCGCTGAACGAGCAGCGGGAGATTGCCGGAGCGGTGACCAGCGCCTGGCAGGCCGCGGTCGACGAAGTCATCGTGGCGGATGGCGGGAGCACGGACCCGACGAGAGACCTGGCCGAAGATGGCGGTGCGCGGACGATCGTGTCGGAACCGGGGCGGGCCCGGCAACAGAATGCGGGAGCGCGCGTGGCCAGAGGCGACGTGCTGTTGTTCCTGCACGCGGACAATCGGCTGGTTCCGGGCTGCGGAGACCAGGTGCGCCGTGCATTCGTTCGTCCGCAGATCATGGCAGCTGCCTTTCGCCAGCGCATCGCAGCCGTGGGTTGGGGCTTCCGGATGCTTGAGTGGGGCAATGCGTTGCGGGTCTGCTGGCTGGGAACGCCCTATGGGGATCAGGGGCTCTGCCTGCGACGCGAGGTATTCGAACGCGTCGGCGGCTTTCCCGAGGTCGAGTTGTTGGAGGATCTGTTGATCATGCGCACGGTGCGACGTGTTGGCTGGCCGGTGCTTTTACCGGGGCCGCTACACGTCAGTGCTCGTCGCTGGCAGCGGCACGGCGTGGTATGGCAGACAATCCGGAACTGGTGGCTGGTGGCGGCCTTCCAATGCGGGAGAACGCCCGCGGAGCTGGCGCGCCATTACCGTCGCCACGACGACGGCACGACATGCTGAATGGTCGGCCCAGTGAGAGCGGCCCGCCAGGCCCCTGCGGTTTGGCCGGCGCAGCAGGGCTGGCGATCTGCGCCGCCACACCGTTGGGCCTCTCATTGGACAACTCGCAAGAGTGCCGACTCCTTGGTCGCCAGGCACGCTATTCGGCTAACCCAACAGCCGGTTCGCGCCGCTGCATCGCAATACCTTGCTGGATGAGCGACAGCACGCCGGTCGAGCTTTGTGAACCCTGGAGGTTCAAGCGGACCCAGCCGTCCTGGACCGGCGTGTACAGCAGGAGTTGGGGGATCGACGAGGAACGCATCAGTTGGCTGGCGAGTCGAGGTTCGCGGTCGTAGTCGACGACCGTGTAGACGACGTCGTTCAGCTTGCCTTCCTGGCGGAGCCGCGTCATGGTCAAGTTCTTTAGATCGCGGCAGGCGGGGCACCAGTCGGCGCCGACCAGTACGAGGAGTGGGCGCTGGGACGCGAGCGATTCCGCGCGAGCCTGGGCGTACGACAGGGGAGCGCTTCCTTGGATGCTCAGGGCCAGCGTGGCGCAGATCAAGATGCCGTTCATACGTTCTCCCTCCGTGTGAAACCAGGTCACACGACTGCAAAAAGAGCTCAAGATGCGAGATCGAAGAAGGCGTGAGTATACCGGATGAATGGCTGCTTACAACGACCTCCGTAGCTTGGCTATAATGCTCCCCTTCGTGCGATGCTGTTGTTGCGTTGGCAGCCGCCGGACCATCAGAAAGAAATCGCAGAGCATGAAGCTACGTGTGGGCATTGTTGGCATCAGCGAGGTTTGGGAAAGTCGTCATCGTCCTGCCTTGCGTGCCCTCGCTGACCGGTTCGATGTGCGCGCGGTCTGCGCCGAGATCGCACAGCGTGCGGAGCAAGTCGCGCACGAATTCCACGCGACGCCGGTGGATGGATTTCGGGCGTTGACGGCCCGGCCGGATTTGGACGCGGTGTTGATCTTGGGGACGAACTATTTCGGTTCGTTGCCGCTGTTTGCCGCATGCGACGCGGGCAAGGCGATTTATTGTGCGGCGTCGCTGGATATCGCGCCGAGTCGTTCGCGCGAATTGAAGCGGCGGGTCGATGAGGCGGGCATCGCGTTTGTCGCCGAGTTGCCGCGGCGGCATGCTCCGGCGACGTTGCGTCTGAAGGAGTTGATTGCGACGCGACTCGGCCAGCCGCGGTTGTTGTTCTGTCACTCGCGCGTGCCGGTGCCGAACGGAAACCCGCGCGTGGCGCAGGCTCCAGCCGGCATGGGGCTGCGGGAGCTGATTGAGCTTGTGGACTGGTGCCGCTACGTGGTCGGCCAGGAGCCGTCGTCGGTGATGGGGGTCGAGCACAAAGGGACGCGGAACGAGGGGCGACCGGACTACCAGATGATGAGCCTTGACTTCTCGCCGCCGGAGGCTCCCCTGACCGGTGCGCTGGCGCAGATCAGCTGCGGCCGGTACATGCCGGCGAAATGGCCGGAGGCGATCACGTTTCGGCCGCCAGCGGCACTCCAGGTGGCGTGTGAAAACGGAATCGCTTTCATTGATTTTCCGGCGACACTGATCTGGTTCGACGAAGCCGGAAGGCATCTGGAGTCGCTCGAAAGCGAGCGACCGGTGGGAGAGCAGTTGCTGACGCACTTTTATCGGGCAGTGACGAGCCTCGTGCGCAACACGCGCGATCTCGAGGACGCGTATCACGGCCTGCAGATCGCGCTGGCGGCGCAGGCGAGTTGCCGCGACGGACGGCGCGTGCCGATCGAATACTGAGCATTTTGTTGCGAGGAGATCGTGATGAGGACGGGTCACAAGCGAAGGGGCACGCTGACGCTGGTTCTGCTGAGCCTGGGTGGGGTAACCATGGTGTCCGCCGACGACTGGCCACAGTGGCGGGGACCGGGGCGCGATGGAGTGTGGCGCGAAAGCGGAATCGTGGAAAAGTTCGCGGGTCCCGAGCTGACGCTGAAGTGGCGTGTCCCCGTGGGAGCCGGCTACAGCGGTCCGACGGTTGCGCGGGGGCGCGTGTACCTGACGGATCGTGTGACCGAACCCCGGCAGCAGGAGCGCGTGCTGTGTTTTGACGAGCAGACGGGGAAGACGCTGTGGAGCTATGCGTACGATTGCACTTACACGATCAGCTACACAGCGGGACCGCGGGCGTGTGTCACGGTGGCGGACGGCCAGGCGTTTGCTCTGGGCGCCATGGGGCACTTGTATGCCTTTGCTGCGGAGACGGGTGAAGTGCTTTGGAGGCACGACTGTCTGGCCGAATACCAGATCGCTCTGCCGATCTGGGGAATTGCCGCCGCGCCGCTCGTGTTCGAGGATCTGGTCGTTGTCCATATCGGAGGAAAGGAGGCGTGCCTGGTAGCCTTTCGGCGCCAAGACGGCAAGGAAGTCTGGCGAGCGCTCAGCGACCGGGCGCAGTATTCGGCTCCAATTCTGGTCGAACAGGCGGGGCAGAGGGTACTGGTCTGCTGGACGGGCGACAGCATTGCGGGTCTCGATCCGCGGACGGGGCGGGTGTTTTGGCGCCACGAGCTGAAGCCGAATAAGATGCCGATTGG
>JBFWYF010000778.1:0-4015 GCA_050186685.1 Pirellulaceae bacterium | reverse complement strand
GGCATGGAAGGGTGCGATCTGGATGCGGTCCAGGCCGCCGCGGGTATCGAGCAGCATACTGGCAACCCCGCTGTAAGCCACTGGAGTTCCGGCATGGATGGTGATCGAAACGCCTTGGATGGCCGTTCCGGTAACCTGGAAGTCCTCTGTCGCATCGGTGCCGACGACATTCAACGCGGCGCCCGCGCCCAGATTGGAGACCACCGCCGATTCGATTCGTTGGAAACTGATCGGCAAATGGGCGCCCACAATCAGGCTGCCCGTGTCTCCCGCGGCACCGGCATGCTGAGTGACAACCGCTGCCGCATTCGCATCGATGGTCAACACGTCGCCGGGCAGCACGCCGATGGGGTCACCGCCATCCACCCGCACCGAGACGCCCGTGAGCGGGGTCACCTGAAATACGTCTGAACCCTGACTGCCATTCAACTCCAGCGACTCGATTCCGGACAGATCGAGCGGTAATCGCTCGAGGGCACCGTCGTGCAGCCGCACAACTCCACCCATTCCGCCCGGCCGGGCCGATAACGTGTCGCTCCCCGCCGTGCCCACCCCAACCAAAGCATCGGAATTGCCGCCGCCCAGCAATGTCAATTGGCCCACGGTCGGCGTGGCATTCAGTCCGGTCACGTGCAGTACTGGACCGCCCGACAGATGATCGAGTCGTCCGGCCGTAGCCGACTCGGGCGTGTAGTGCACCAGGTTCACGGCGGCCGCCAGCCCGATCGTGACAGGATCCGGATCGGCCGGTCCGGTATCTCCGGCGTTCAGGTGCACGGACCGCACGTCTGTGGTTGTCCCCCAATTCGTCACGGTCAGCGCGTTGGTCACAACGTCGCTGTTCTGGCGATTGACCGTCACCGTTTCGATGCCGATCAGCGTCGTCGTGAAGCTGCCCCCTCCCGCACGCGATCCCATGAGGGTGCCCGCGGCGAGGTCGAACGTTGCGGCCCGCACGCCGTTCTCGATCAGCCGGTCCGCCGATCCCTGATCGCCACCCACGACCGTCAAGGCGAACACGCTGTTGTCCGCCGAGTTGATGACCGTGTCGTCGCCTCCCAGCAGATTCAGCACGACGGAATCGTAGCCGGAGACATCGATGGTGTTTTGGAAACCTAGCAGATTGGTGATCGTGACCACACCCGCCGAGGAGATTGTGACGGTATCGTCGGACGAGGTCCCCTCCACCAGGATGCTCGTTCCGCTGATTGAGGTCGATTCAAAGCCAGAATAGCCGAGCCCTAACTGGCGGGTCCCCGACGGAGCGGCGGCAAACACTTCGACGGTACCCGATCCGGGAGGTGTTCCCGGCAGGAAGTTGGCGTTAGCGGCGGTGACCGTCAAGGCATCGCCCGTGGCACCTTGTGCGTCCAGGACCAGCGATTCGGTTCCCGCCAACGTGTAGAGCGTCGTCGATGCTCCGGACGTCAACGACACGTTTCCGCCATTGGTCGACGTGGGCGTATAGGCAAAGGTCTCGTCGACCGTGGCATCACCGCGGAGCAGCACGTGGTCGCTGAAACCCACGCCCCCGTCCAGTTGGAAGCGGGTAATCGCCCAGCCATCATCGTGCTGGACGGTGAAGACATCCGTGCCGCCATTGCCGGACAGCGTCACGGCGCTGGTGGTGCTGCCCGTGAAATTGAGAAACTGGATTGGCGGCGCGAAACTCGTCTGCAGCGTCCCTCCCGCCACGACGCGATCGGCCGTCAGGGTCCACGCGTCATCGCCACCAGTTCCCTGCACGGTCAGCGCATCGGCGCCGGCGAGTGAACCGGCGTTGAGCATCATCTGTTCGATGCCCAGAAACTGGGTCAGCGAGCCGTCCATGGTGACGGCACCGGCGCCGAGTGTGGCACCAGGCTGGACGACGAAGGCGGCGGATGCTGCGGCCGAGATCAACGTCAGCACATCGCTGGCGACAGGCTCGCCGCCATCCACCGTGAGTTCCGGCCCACCTGTGCCTTGGAGCGAAATGGCATCATCGCCTGCTCCGGCGGAGACAAGCAGCGATTCTACGGAGGTGCTGGCCGCCGTTACCACGAGCCCCGCGAGCGCTACGGTGGTGGCCGCCCCACGGCTGATTTGAATCGTGTCGCTCGACGCGGAACCGACTACGGTCACGCGATCGATGCCGCCCGTCCCACCGTCGGCGACGACACTGCTGGACGTCGGAAACTGCAGCAGGGGCCCGACGTTCAGGCGGGCTGTGCGGTCGGTCGGGACGACTTGCACGACATCGTCTCCGGCTCCGCCGGCGAGTGTAATATTGCCTCCGCCACCGAGCGTCAGCCGTTCGATACCGGTGAACAGCACCGGCCCGAAGGCCGCGGACGTCACGAGATTGTCGCTGACGGTCACTGCATTCCCACCGGTGGCAATCGTCAGCGTGTCACTGGCCGACGGGTTGCCGCCGTGAATCTGGACGGACAATCCGGCCGACGGCGTCACGGCGATCGTGTCGTCTCCATCGCGTACATCGACGACCACGGTCTCGATTGCCGTGAAAGCAATCGCCAGACGGCCCGTCTCCGCCAGTTCCGCCGCGGTTAAGGTGGCGGTTTCGTTGGCGTTTGTGCCTTCATAGGTCAGGGTGTCCACTCCGGCCGAGCCGCTGGCTTGCAGCGTCCCGGCGGCGCCGAGATCGACGAACTGCAGCGGCAAGGCACTTGCCACGAACCACACGCCCGCGTCCGGCGCCGTTCCGGGCCGGAAAAGCGCGGCGCCCGCGATGTCGACGGTCACGGTGTCGTTGCCCGCTTCGCCGTCGTAGATGAGTGATTCCACACCCTGGATGGCGATGTGGGTGTCGGTAGCATTGTCGCCGGCGGGCGTTTCATCGAGCAACAGCGCGCCGCTGTCAGGTGTGGCGCCGGGTGCGAACCGCACACTGTCCTGGCCAGGCGTTTCGATGATCAGCTTGTCGCCGCCGGCCGCAGGGGTTCCGCCGTCAATTGTGACGTCCACGTCCCAGACCGCGCCGTTGGGTGCCGGAGTGCGCACCGTAATCTCGTCGCTGCCGCCATGCGACTGGATAGTAATGGCCGGCTGATCGACGAACAGGATTTCCGTGCCGCTGTTGACCGTGACGGTGAAGTCCTGCACACCCGGTGTGAACCCGGCGAGCGGCGGGTAGGCGACTGTGTCGCTTTGAGCGACAAGGGTGATCGCGTCGAAGCCCGGGGTACCGTTGATGATGGCGCCAGGCCCACCGCCGCCGGCGACGACCACGAATTCGATGTGATCGAAGCTGATCGGATCGAAGCCGCCGGCGGTAATGCTGCCTTCGTCATTCTCCGGTCCTGCGTTGATGACGATGCCGCCCCCGCCGGCATTGACCAGCAACCGGTCGCCCGGCAACCCGCCAATGGGATCGCCCCCGTCGACGAACAGCGGCGGCAGGGCAGCACTAGGCGTCACCTCAAACGTGTCCGCTCCGCCGCCGCTCAGCACGCGCAGCGAGTTGATATGGACTGCCGAGTAATCGATGCGTTTCCGCGCGCCCGCAGGGATGGTTACCTCCACGCGTGCGGCATCGACAATCACGGTTTCGGCGTCCGAAGTCAGTGAGACTTCCAGCGTGTCATCCCCGCCGCCCCCTCCTGCAACGTTGAGGGCGCCGGAGTTATTCGTGAAGACAACCGGCGATGTGGAGCCGACCTGCACGCGGGCCGTCGCCGGTCCAGTTGGCGCGACTCGGAACACGTCGTCCGACGCCGAGCCATTGATCGAGATGGAATTATCGGATCCCCCGGAATTGTTGAGCGACAGCTGCTCGACGCCGGTGAGCAACACGGTTCCCAACCCGCCACCGGAGATCGTGGGCGTGGCGGTTCCTAAAATGGCGGTAACTCCGGAGTTGCCATCGCCATTCAGGGTCACGTTGTCCGAGGCCGATGGGTTGCCGCCGTGTACCGAAATCGCGGCATAGGGGTGGCCCGCTGGCACCGTGATCGAATCATCTCCGTCCTGCACATCGAGAATCAGCCCGGTGGACGTGCCCGTCCGTGCGACG
>JBFWYF010000777.1:0-4023 GCA_050186685.1 Pirellulaceae bacterium | reverse complement strand
GTGCGCCCAGTCGGCATGCAGATTCTGGATGTACTTGAACTCGGCAGTGCGCACGCTGCGGATCGGGTAGATGTTCATGCGGCCGTCGTTGTTGTGCGTCGTGAAGATCGCGTCGCGGTGCGCGTCTCGCTCGCCGCGCAGCACTGGCAGGAACGAGCGGCCGTCGATCCCCGCGGGGACGTCCCCCCCCGCCGCGTCGATCAGGGTCGGCAGCAGGTCGATCCACTGGACCATCGCATCGCTGCGGCTGTCCGGCTGGATGACGCCCGGCCAGGCCGCAATGAGTGGTACGCGGATGCCGGCGTCGTACAGGTTCCACTTGCCGAAAGGCCATTGGCCGCCGTGGTCGCTGGAGTAGACGACGAGCGTGCGGGCCGGGTCGAGATGCCGCCGCACCAGATCCAGCACCTCGCCCAACTGCGTGTCGGCCTTCGTCACGTCGGTGTAGTAACGTGCTCGCTGTTCGCGCGTGACGGGCGTATCGATGTGTGTGGGCGGCAGATTCACCGTCGCCGGATCGTAGCCTTCGAGGTCGGGCCACGGCACGTGCGGTTCGTGCGTGCCGACGAACAAGCACAGCGGCTGCTGCCGGTCACGCGATTGTAGAAACGTCTCCACGAACGCAGCGTCGTGACGCTTGTCGGAGACGTCAAAACCATGCCGCACGACGTCGGCCCCGTGAGCGACCTTGCCGAAGGCGGCAGTTTGATAACCGAGCCACCGCAGCACATCGGGCAGTGAAGCCTCGTCGTCGCGTTTGAAGGTGTGATTCGCCTCGGCGCCGTTGCGGGCGGGCATCAGCCCGGTGAGCATCGCGGCCCGGCTGGGCGCGCACGCGGGCGACGCGGCGAAGGCGTGCGTGAAGACCATTCCCGCCTGGGCCAACCGCGCGAGGTTCGGGGTCCGCACATCGGTCGCGCCGTACGGCGTCGAATCGAGCTGGCCATGATCGTCCGAAAGAAACACGACGATGTCCGGGCGGCGCTCGTCTGCGGCAGGGAGTTGAGAAACGATCGGCGCACTCGCAGCCATTATCAGGAGCGACAGCAGCCGTCCGGTGGAGCTTCGATCGGACATGTGGCACCTGCTTCTTCACGGAAATTCGGCTTCCCAGTGTAAATCGGTTGGAAACACGAAAACACCAGGGCGACGTGTATGCGACTTGGCTCGGCGTGGTTACACGGAACGAAGGCGTGGCGGAGGGGACGGCTGTACGGTACAACGCTGAAAAGCCAGCCTTGAAACCCCAGTCAATGCGGGAGATATCATGATGGAATCAGGAGCGCAGCACCCCTACGTCTGCCGCCGCACAGCCATCCAAGCGGGCGCAGTCGGTCTGCTCGGGCTGGGAATGAACCACGCGACCGCGCTGCGCGCTGCGGATCGCTCGACCATGTCGCGCGGTGGAGGCCGGGCCAAGTCGGTGATCTTTATCTTCCTCTCAGGTGGACTGACGCAGCACGACAGCTTCGATCCCAAACCGGACGCGCCGGCTGGCATTCGGGGCGAGTTCTCCCCCATTGCCACACGGACTCCCGGTGTTCACGTATGCGAACACCTGCCGATGTTGGCGGCCCGCAGCGAAAAATGGAGCCTGATCCGCTCGCTGACCACGCCCTATAACGAACATTCCCAGGGCCACATGGCCATCCTGTCGGGCCGCACCGCGATGGCTCCCGGATTCAATCCATCTCGCCCCGAACCGGGCGATTATCCCTCGATCGCCTCCGTCGTCGGAGGTGTCGTGCCCGCCCGCAACAATAACTTGCCCCCAGCCGTGGTCTTGCCGGAACGCCTGATTCACCGCACGGGCCGAGTAATTCCGGGTCAGTTCGGCGGTCAGATGGGGTCCCGGCGCGATCCCTGGTTCATCGAAGCCTCGCCATTCAACTCACACTCTTACGGCGCGTATCCCGACTACGAGTTTCACTTCGTCCGGGGGCGCGAGCGCAATCCGGCGCTGCGGTTCGAGGCGCCCAACCTCAGTTTGCCCCAGGGCCTGACGAAGACTCAACTCTCCCACCGCGACGCGTTGCGCACCTTGCTCGAACAACAGCGCCGCGACCTTGATCGGGCCGCCTCCGTCGAGTCATTCGACCGCCATCGCCAGGCGGCTGTCTCGCTGTTGACCGACTCCAGCGTCCAGCGTGCTTTCGATGTCGAATCGGCCGAGCCGCGTGACCTGGATCGGTATGGCCGCAATGCGTTCGGATGGTCGCTGCTCATGGCGCGGCAGCTTATCGAAGCTGGCGTGACGCTCGTGCAGGTGAACCTGGGCAACAACGAGACGTGGGATACCCACGAGAACAATTTTCCCTTGCTGCGCGACTGTCTGCTGCCGCCGACGGATCGCGGAGTTTCGGCGCTAATCGACGACCTGGACGCGCGGGGCCTGCTCGACGAAACCTTAATCGTGATGTGCGGCGAAATGGGACGCACGCCCCGCGTCAATGCAGGCACGGGTGAAAGTAAAGTGCCGGGCCGCGATCACTGGGGCGCGGTCCAAACCGTTTTCCTGGCGGGGGGAGCTATTCGAACGGGCGTGGTGGTGGGGGCCTCCGATCGCGATGGCGCCTTTCCCAAGGAGAGCCCGCAGCTTCCCGAGAACCTGGCGGCCACTATTTACCACGCGCTGGGCATTCCCGCCTCGGCCTCGTGGAAGGACGAACTGGATCGGCCGCATCACATCTACCACGGCGAACCCGTGGCCGGGTTGTTGCCAAGTTAAGCGCAGATTCAACATCCGTCCGGCATGCTGAGGGCGCAGCAGGAGGCACAGGGGTACACCCGCCGCTTTTCAGTGCTCCGCGACCGCTTCCTGGGCACGTCGCATGGGTCCCTTTCGAGCTACCGCAGAATATCAAATCGTCTCGCAGTGCGGCGCGAACGAGCGAAGCGTCCGTTATTCCGCCACCCGCGACGATGGTTTGTTGGTGGATTTATACGTGCCGACTCCGGAATTGCGGCAGTCGGACACCTGGCAACACTTTGCCCGGCGGCTCAGGCTGCTGCTCCAGCTGCGGCACCCCGGTAGCCGCCGCCTGCTGGACATGGAGTTGGCGCGGTCCTCGCCCTTTGTCGTGCTCGAGCACGTTTCCGACGAGTGCCTGGTCGAGTCGGATCTCCACGTTGGCACCAGTTGGCACGAGGTTATGAATTGGGCACAGGAGTGGTGCGGTGCACTTGCCGAGGCCCATCGATTGGGGATCCAGCATGGAGCGATCCACCGTGGAAATTTCCTGTCCCGCGGTCCGCGATCTTGGATCCTGGACTTTTCAACACTGGAGGAACGATCTGGCGACCGGTCGCGCCGATCGGCTCATTTACCGGAGCGTGAAGGCGATGTCTTTGCCGCGAGATTCGAGACCGATGCTCCGGACGACGTTGCCCAGTTGGCTGCCGCACTCCGGGAATTGCTGGCGGGACCGAGCCGGCCGCCGCTCCAAGCTTGCCCCGAGTTGCAGCAATTACTGGAAGAGTGCCAGCACATCGACCCGGACGAGCGGCCCACGGCGTTGGAACTGTCGTCGCGACTGCGGAAAATCGCCCCTGCGGATTTCGACGTGGCACCCGTCGACCGCACGCTCGAGCTTGCCCGGACACCGTGCTCGGTAACTTGGGTGTCTGGACAGCCGCGGATACCCGAGCGGTTAGGCCGATTCGAGTTGCTGGACAAGCTGGGCGAAGGCGGTATGGGGACGGTCTATCGCGCACGGGACACGGCGGATGGATCACTCGCCGCCATCAAAGTGCTGCGTTCCGAGTCTTTAGGCAGCGCAGAGTCCCATCGCCGCTTCGCGAAGGAAGCGCGCATGCTGGCCCAGGCCAGGAACCCGTACGTGGCTAATCTGCTGGAATTCAACGAAGACGGCGGCGTGCGCTACCTTGCCGTCGAATTTGTTCCGGGAGGAACGATCGCCCGGCTCTTGGGACATCGGGGGCGCCTTCCCGTTCCAGTCGCGCTCGCTTTGGCAGGGGATGCAGCGCGTGGTCTGGCCATCGCTCATCGCCGCGGCATCGTGC
>JBFWYF010000776.1:0-4034 GCA_050186685.1 Pirellulaceae bacterium | reverse complement strand
GGGGACACGCGCACCATCAATCCCGCCTGGTCGTATTGGTGAATGGGATGGAAGCGGACCTGCGTCGTCAAGACAAAGTCGCCGGCCACTTGCGTGAACAAGAAGTGCCCGTTGTCGGCCTCGAAGCCATAATGCGTCCGCTGCCAGAAATCGGTGCCGGCGTCCGGCTCGACGCGCAAACACGATCGGATCGCATCCACCGACCACCGGGTCGGCTCGTCCAGCCACCGCAGCTCAGGGTGCAAGCGAGCGCCCGTGAACGTTTCGTCGAGGTATCGATCGAGCACGGCTATTCCTATCCGGGCGCATTATAACGCTACCTTCGCGGCACGTACCGCAGCACCACCGCCCCAGTGGCGAATTCCCGCCGATCGACGAGCTTCAAGTCGATCGGCTTCGACAGCCCGGCGAATAGCGCCGGTCCCTGGCCCATGATTCTGGGGTGGACCACGAACTCGTACTCGTCGATCAATACCAGCTCCGCGAGCGCCCGCGGCAGCATGACGCCCCCCGTGAACAGGCCGTTCCCCGGCTGCCGCTTGAGTTCCGAAACGACCGTCGCCAGGTCCCCGCGCAGCAGCTCCGCGTTCCAATCGACCCGCTCCAGCGTGCTCGACACGACGTATTTCTTCGCCGCGTCGATCGTCCGGGCAAAGGGCTCCATCCACTCCGGCCGCGCGCCCGCGGGCGCCGGCGGCCGAGAATCCGCTGCGGGCGGCGGCGATCGGAAGGCCGCTTCCATCATTTCGTACGTCACCCGGCCAAACAGCAGCGCATCGGCCCGCGCCAGGTTCTCGACCGCGTTACGATGCAGCTCTTCATCCGGGACGATCGTCCGATGATCGCAGCAGCCGTCCAACGTGAGATTGATGGAATACCGCAGGGGTTGCATGACGAAAGCGTACCGTCGTGGGGGCAGCCTGCAAAGTCAGCCTGCCGGTGCCAACGCCGCGGTGGATCAATAGAACCCCTGTTGACACGACCATTAGTTGCATATACAATTAAATTGACGGAGACATGGAGGGGGATCCGAGTAAATGCAAGCGAAGATTGACAAGGTAGCCCGCGAATGCGTTGCCGTTCGGCTACGCATGCTGAATCGCGTCGTCACGAACATCTACGACGACGCCCTACGGTCGCTGGACTTGAAGGTGAGCCAGATGAACATTCTGGTCGCCGCGGCCAAGATGGGAACGGCCCGTCCCATCGAGGTTTGCGAGCATCTGCATCTCGACGTTTCGACTCTCAGCCGCAACGTCGAACGCATGAAGGCCCGTGGCTGGCTGGAAGTTGTGCCGGACGAGGATGGCCGCTCGCAGCCTTTTCGCCTGACACCGCAGGGGCGGAAGCTGCTGGAACAGGCGCTTCCGGCCTGGAGCGCGGCGCAACAGCAGGTCAAGCAGGTTTTGGGGGACGGGTTCATGGAGCAGTTGAACCAGGCCATGCAGCGCGTCCGGGAGGGGGCATCCGCAAGCTGATTTTTTTGCCCATATAGTTGCATATACAACAAAGAGCAGCCGTGAAACTCGAAGATCACCCGACCGTGCAGCGGATTCGCCTCCAGGCCACTCCTTCCGCCCCGTCCAAGAAGGAGTCGCTGGATGCCAAATGGCTGAAGCAACTGGTCCTTGATGCTGGCGCTGATGACGTGGGATTTGTCGAGATCGGCAGACCCGCTGTGGACGATCAGCGGGAAGACATCCTCAAGGCGTTCCCGCACACCAAGACCCTGATCACCTTCGTGGTTCGCATGAACCGAGAAGCGATTCGGACGCCTGCTCGCTCGGTCTCCAACACCGAGTTCCACCACAGCGGGGATGAGGTCAATAACATTGCCCGGAGCGTGGTTCGCACGCTGGAAGAACGGGGAATCCGAGCCATGAACCCCGCGATGGGCTTCCCGATGGAGATGGACCGGTTTCCCGGCAAGGTATGGGTCGTGTCGCACAAGCCGGTCGCGGTGGCGGCGGGCCTGGGAATGATGGGCATTCACCGCAACGTGATCCATCCGAAGTTCGGCAATTTCATCCTGCTGGGGACGATCTTGTTGGATGCCGAGGTTTCGGAGTCCAACCAGCCAATCGACTACAACCCTTGCCTGGAATGCAAATTGTGCGTGGCCGCGTGTCCTGTGGGGGCCATCTCGGCCGAAGGGGACTTCAACTTCTCGGCCTGCTACACACATAACTACCGGGAATTCATGGGCGGCTTCACCGATTGGGTCGAGCAGGTGGCCGACAGCGGCAGCGCCCGCGACTACCGCGGTCGGGTCAGCGACGCGGAGTCGGCCTCAATGTGGCAGAGCCTGTCGTTCGGGGCGAACTATAAGGCCGCGTACTGCCTGGCGGTCTGCCCGGCCGGCGAAGACGTGATTGGGCCGTTCCTCGCTGATCGGAAGGCCCATCTCAAGGAAATCGTGCGGCCGCTTCAAGAGAAGGCAGAGACGATCTACGTCGCCAGGAACTCCGACGCCGACGATCATGTCGCCAAACGGTTTCCCCACAAAAAGATCAAACACGTGGGCAACACCCTGCGACCGAACACGATCGAGGTGTTCCTGAACGGAATGCCGAACGTCTTCCAGCCAGGCAAGTCAGCGGGATTGGACGCCATCTTCCACTTCACATTCACCGGTCATGAGCGGCGGCAGGCAACGGTCGTGATTCAGCAGCAGAAGATCAGCGTCAAGGAGGGGCATATCGGCCAGCCCGATCTGCACGTTACCGCTGACTCGCAAACGTGGATTGGCTTGCTTCGGAAGGAAAAGAACATCGTGTGGGCGCTGTTGCGGCGGAAGATTCGGCTGCGTGGACCACTCAAGCTGCTGGTGGCTTTCGGAAAGTGCTTTCCGTCCTAAGGGCCCGATCAGAATCAGGTCCGTACTCATTCCGCGATCGCCCCGAACCGGGTCCATGTCGCCGCCGGCCAATACCGGTATTGCACGTCGCCCAGCACGTCGCTCAGGGCCACGAAGCCGATTGTGCGGCTGTCGCGCGATTGGTTGCGGTTGTCGCCCAGTACGAAACACATCCCGTCGGGCACCTTCGCCTGGGGGTAGTCCGGCAGCGGCTGCGTGCCGGCGGCCAGCAGAATCCGATAGCGGCGGCCGGCGTTGGTTTCCTCGAACAGTTCCCCCTTGAGCTGTTGCGCCGCGGCGCCCGGATCCGCTCGCTCTCGTGCTAACCGCTGCCCGTTCAAGATCACCGCGTTGTCCTTCACCTCGATCGTGTCGCCGGGCAGCGCGATGACGCGCTTCACCCAGTGCAGCCCCGGCTGCGACGCCACGCGAAACACGACCTCGTCGCCGTGGCGCACGGGCCGCCGCTGGTACGTCGTCTTGTTCACCAGCACCCGGTCGCCGGGCAGCAGCGTCGGCGCCTCGCTGGCCGTCGGAATCGCAAAGGCCTCGAACACGTTCCTGCGCAGGAAATACAGCCCGCCGGCCGAGTACGTCAGCCCGACCAGGATGAACAGGGCGTACACCAGCGGCCGGTTGTAGTCCCTCGACTGGAACGCATCGCCGCCGCGGCGGGCCAGGCGGAAGGCATCGACGACCGCGAACACATATATCCCCAACACGGTCGCGAGCGCCACGATCAGGCCCACCAGCACGATCGTCGCCGGCGGCAACAGGGCCGCCGCCACGATCGCCGGCGCGAATAACAGCGAGCCCAGGAACAGCACCAGGCCGCGGACAATGCGCCCGCAGTAAATCTGGCCCAGTCCCGTCGCGGCCAGCGACAGCATCACGGCGATCAGCGGACTACGGGCGGAGGTGTTTGGCGTGTTCACGGGGAAACCCTTCGTCAAGTCTGAGTTCACGGCTTTACATCGATCAACCCCTCTCCCTCTGGGAGAGGCCGGGTGAGGGTCGGAGGACTGCGGAAATCATTCTTCCTCGTTACTGGTTCACCGCATGAATCGGTTCACGGCCCAAGCTCACTGCGTCACTGGGTTCACAGCGTTACGACCGGACGAACAATAAATGGGTATTCCGACTTCTGTGTGGGCGTCTCGGGGGGGGGGGGCCCCCC
>JBFWYF010000775.1:0-4040 GCA_050186685.1 Pirellulaceae bacterium | reverse complement strand
CTTCTCCCGAGACCCAACAAACGCAGCGAAAGCATGATGCTGCGAGTTGCCGGAGTGATCCTGATTGGCCGGTGGGTTGACCTGTCCGTGATGATTTATCCGCCCGTGATTGGCGACGCGCCGGCATTGGGTATTCCGGAACTTGCCACGATGTTCACTGGTGTCGGTATCGTCATGTACTTGTTAACCAGTGCGTTTGCGAAGGCCAATCCCATACCGATCCATGACCCATTCCTGGAAGAGAGTCTGCACTACTCCACGTGACTCGCAGGGAAAGAATGAGTCAAACGCCATGACCGCGCCAAGCTTACAAGCCCGAGTCATTGCGGTGTGTTCCTCGCCCGGCGGGATTCCGAAACTGCCGCTCGAGGAGGCGGCTGTGGACCTGCGCGGGATTCAAGGGGACGGGCACTCGCACGCGAAGCATGATCGGCCCGATCGCGCGCTGAGCCTGTTTGACCTGGAGGTATTGCGGGCACTCGTTGCCGAAGGATTTCCGCTGCAACCAGGCACTGCGGGCGAGAACATCACGGTCGAGGGGCTTCATGTCCAGGGGCTACCGCCCGGGACATTGCTGAAAATGGGCGATGTCGTCATGCGTTTGGAGCAGCCCAGGAAACCGTGTTATGTGCTGGACGCCGTCCATCCCGATCTGCAGAGGGCCATTGTTGGGCGATGCGGTTATCTGGCGTCGGTAATTCGACCGGGGTGCATCCGGCCAGGCATGGCCATCGCCGCCTTCCTCCCGGGGAGCAATGACGTGGACGAGGTGACCAGCGCTTGACATCTCCAGACGTTTGTCCGCACACTTTCTGGAATTGCGGAGAGAATAACTCCCTGTTCGCACCTATTGTGGGGGGGTGGATCGTGCCGCGATTGTTCGCTGGGCGATGCTAGACAAGGTTTGCGGTATGTGGTATTACACGTCACCTACGTTGAATAGTATGGCGTCTATCACCTTACGATGAGGTGTGCATGAACGCGGACGAGGGCGGAGTAGCGGATCGCTCCTTGGCAGCGCGGAGGGGTTTTCTAGAGCGCGCTTCGGGCGTGGCGATGGCAGGTGGTCTGGCTGGCGCCTATGGCACTTTTGGATACATGCTCGGGCAGTTTGTCTATCCGTCCGCCGAGGATGGAGGGGCGTGGCTGTTCGTGTGTCCCGTCGACCAACTCGCCCCTGGTCAGTCGCTCGACTTCACCTCGCCGGCCGGCGCGCGGATCGTGGTGGCGCGGCGCGGGGAGGGAGGATCGGCCGAAGATTTCCTGGCGCTCTCGAGCGTATGTCCGCACCTGGGGTGCCGAGTGCATTGGGAACTGCAAGGGGAACGCTTCTTCTGCCCCTGTCACAATGGGGCGTTTGATCGAGAAGGGACGCCCATCGAAGGACCTCCCAAGGCGTCCAATCAATCGCTGACGCGGTATCCGTTACGAGTCGACGGCGGGCTGCTCTTCCTGCAGGCGCCGGCGATAGCGCTGGCCAGCACGGTGGAACGAGTGGATTCTTCCGACCAAGGAGTGGCCTGACGTGGGACGTATCGCCGCCTGGATTCACGAACGAGTGCCCGTTTCGGCAGCGCAGCTCGCCGAACTCACGAACGAGCCGGTCCCCAATCACCTCAAGAAGTGGTGGTTCTGTCTGGGAGGTACCCCGGCGTATTTGTTCGTAGTGCAGATCGTGACGGGCATCCTGTTAGCGCTCTACTACCAGCCCGCTCCGACGACCGCGTACGAGTCGGTGCGTTTCATTACCGAGGAAGCCACCTACGGGTGGTTTCTGCGGAGCCTGCACAAATGGGCGGCGACGCTGATGATCGCGGCCGTCATCCTGCACCAGATGCGTGTGTACTTCACGGGAGCTTATCGTCGCCCGCGCGAATTGAACTGGGTGATCGGCATGGGGCTGCTCATGGCCACGCTGCTGACCGGCTTTACGGGATACAGCCTGGTATTCGAGCAATTGAGCTACTGGGGAGCTACCGTCGCCGCCAACATCAGCGATGCCGTGCCCGCGGTGGGAGGCCTGGCCAAGCGATTCCTGCTGGGAGGTGAAGAATACAACGCGCGTACGCTGTCCCGTTTCTACATCCTGCATGCCGCCGTGCTGCCGACTACCATCGTCTTGCTCGTCATCTGCCATATCGCGCAGGTGCGCATGCATGGGGTCACCGAGTTTCCGGAACCAGGGGACTCGGCCGAACAACCTCGGCATTTCAGCTTCTTCCCTGACCACGTGCTGACCGAGTTAATGATCGGTCTCGTGCTGATGATTCTCCTGTGCGCATTGTCCACCATTCTGCCGGCCACCATGGGTCCTAAAGCCGACCCGCTCACGACCCCCGAGATCATCAAGCCCGAGTGGTTCTTTTACGTTTCCTTCCGCTGGTTGAAGCTCTTTTCGTTGTCATTCGCCGTGATCAGCACGGGCTTCATCGTCGGCGCGATGTTCGCCTGGCCGTGGATCGACCGGTTCCTGCGGCGGCTGACCGGAAACGAGGACATCAGTGTCTACATCGGGATTATCGCCACCTTCCTGCTGATCGGCATGACGGTTTGGGAGGCGGCCGTGGCGCATTGATTCGTCGGGCCATCCCGGTGGACCCAGTGGCCATCGTCAAACTGCCTTGATTCCAGAACGAAGTGAGATGCCATGACCATTCGCATGAAGCAAGTCATCATCGCGCTGTTGAGCGCGGTATTCCTGATTTCACTGGTGTTTGTGCAATGGATGGAAGTGATTCGCAGGAAGGCCGAGGCGGGCGTGGGTGCTCCACAGGTTGCCGCTCCCGCCAGTTCCGTGTCGTGTGTCGATTGCCATGCCAAGTCGTCACCCGGAATCGTCGATCACTGGAAAGGGAGCACACATGCCGAGAAAGGCGTCGGCTGTGTCGAATGCCATCAAGCCGCCAAAGAGGATGCAGATGCGTTTGATCATTATGGAGCGATGATCGCTGTCGTCGTGACACCGCACGACTGTGGTCGTTGCCATCGCACCGAGACGCAGGAGTTCCTGGCCAGCCACCACGCAAAGGGTGGGAACATCCTGGCTTCGCTGGACAACTTCCTCGCGGAAACGGTCGAAGGTTCCCGGACTCCCTTTAATCCGCATTCTCCTACGCCGGGACACGACGTGTCGCTCGTCAATGGTATGGCTTTTGTCGATACCGGCTGCAAACAATGTCATGGCAGCAAGGTGGCGCTGGAGGCGACGGACGGCAGCCTCATCACCGTCGATCAGCTAAAACCTGGCATCGACGGCCGCCCCACAGACCTCGAGGCCGTGGCCAGAATCAAGAAAGCCAGCAATGGCCGGCCCCTCCTGCATTCGAGCACGTGGCCCAACACAGGCATCGGTCGCTTGAACCTGGACGGCTCGCGCGGCTCCTGCTCCGCCTGCCATTCTCGTCACGATTTCTCGCCTCGTCGTGCCCGGCAGCCCGAGAACTGCGGAAAGTGCCACCTCGGACCGGACCATCCGCAGAAGGAAATCTACGAGGAGTCGAAGCACGGAGTGGCCTTCCGCGATCTGCGGGAGCACATGAACCTGGATGCCGAGCATTGGGTGCTCGGGACCGACTATTCGCAGGCGCCAACCTGTGCCACGTGCCACATGTCTGGAAACAAGAACAATGGTGGCAAGATCACGCACGATCCGGGGCAACGGATATCCTGGACGAACCGTCCGCCCGTAAGCCTCGTGATGGACACGGATGCCGAGGGGGAAGTGGTCAAGGAAACGGATCCGACCGAACGCCGTGAACTGGTCAAGAACACGTGGCAGGAGAAGCGGGCCCAGATGAAGAATGTCTGCATCAATTGCCATGCGGAAAACTACGTTGACTCTTTCTATAAGCAGTACGACGATTTCGTTATTACGTACAACGAAAAGTTCGCCAAGCCCGGCCAGGCGATCATGAAGGTCCTGTACGATCAGAAGCTGCTCACGCCCAAGCCCTCCGAGTTTGACGAGGAGATTGAATGGACGTGGTATCTGCTCTGGCATCACGAAGGGCGGCGAGCCCGACATGGCGCCTCGATGATGG
>JBFWYF010000774.1:0-4042 GCA_050186685.1 Pirellulaceae bacterium | reverse complement strand
GCGGTGCTCTCCGCGAGAGAATAACGCTCGGTCAAATCGCATATATCGCGGGGCGACTACATTCCTATTGTCGCCCCGCTCAATTCATACTGCCATTCGACAGCAAACCTCGAAGCGGCCACTGCCGCGCGCAACGCACACGACGAGTGTCCGCCGTCAATTCGCCGCCAACCGAGACAATCCCTTCCGGGATTCTCTCGGAAAGCCGCTTGCTACCTGCCACGGACCGGCGGCGGAAATTGGCCGCCGGCACGCCACTTTGCGAGCATCTCCATTGTGCCCGTCAGCCCTTTCGTCGTTGCCCGCGCCCAGTGCACAATCGGCACCCGAACGCTGTGCCCGGCACCACCCGTGAGCACGCAAACGGAACTACCACTGCCTTGCAGCAGCTCCGCCGAGCTTCCGCTCGCTCCTACTTAGGCCACACTCCCCCACTACGGCTTTTGAAACACCGTGCCGACCAGGCACGGCACCGCGCGACCAAGCGCGGCAGCCACAGTGGTTCCTGCGTTAGTCCTAGTCTTCATCTCATGGGTCACGTCGCTATCCAGTGTTACCCGGAGGACACCGCAGCCGTATGTCCGCGCCTTCCGGCACGGCATAGTTTCCAAGCCGCCGTAAAGCGGCTCGATTTCGGGGAGCAGAACGTAGAAGCTCTCCCCTACCCATCGGCGACGGGTTTTTGCGGTTCGGCACCGTCTCCCATGAGACTCACTGGCAAGCCCTTCATTAGTCGGGCCTTTCGTGGTTGAGCTCTTCACGGCCCCCGGATTTGCCGGAGGTCCCCGGGTTAGTCGGACCCGGTTCCACCTGTCGCCAGGCGGAAGCTCCCCACGCCAGCCAGGTCGAACGAGCCAATTGGAAAAATCGGCCCGAGCCCCCTGGACGGGATTTGAGGCACAACGCCTCACACCCGCTTTGAGCTAGGACGGCCTCAACAATGGTTGAGGTCGGTCCGCATCGCCCACGCTCGACAACTGGTATCGGATAGAATGCCGGGATTCTCGTTGGCCTCGCACTTCTGCAATACAACTGCAGCGTGTGCGAGACGAAAACGGATTACTCCGACAAGCCTCCGTCGAGCCGGACAAACACCTCTCGGCGTATCCGGCTCTACGGGCGACCACGTGACGGTTGGTTAGACCGTCCCCTTAGCTTGGCTGGTGAGGCCAGGTTTACCGGGTGTGGCCGGCTAGCAAAGAAGCGTCAGCTACGCCCTGCGCCGAGCGTTGATTTCCGCTCGACTTCACGAAACGTGCGTTTGCGCAAGTTGACAGCCGCAGCATCGCATCCGACACGACGCCGCTGAGTTTTTCGTAGCGCACTCTGCAGATTCGCAACACGATCTTTTTGCGCGCAACTGACGCCATTCGATACCGGGGCCTATGACAACACGTCGAAGCGCAAGGGGGCGGCGCTATCTCCTCACCGTTCTTCGAGTCGTCGTCCCGCGTCACTTCGACGCGTACATCACAGGTAGCGCACGGGTTACCGACTCGGTGCATTCGGCGAGATCTTTCCGCCGCTAAACTCGATGGTCGTCTGCGGAAAAGCACGGGACAAAGCCCGCTGCTCTGCAAGTTTGAACTTGTTCCAATTAAGTCGGAGAGACCTTAGATTCTTCAACCCCCCAAGATTCTTTTGCAGCACTTCCACCGTTACTCCGTTGTAGGGGCCGTCTGGACTGATCCGAGTTCCCACCTGGTCTTGCGCTGCGGTCACCACTGCTCCAGTCACGGACGAATCGCGATCGAATCGTCCGCATGTGAAGTCGAGAAACTCCAAGTCCTTCATCTCTGCGAGAAGCGGCAACGTAGCGGCCGTAATCTGCGTTTCAGCAAGGTCGAGACGTCTCAGTTTGGTCATCGACGTTAAAATACGCGCGTCTTCGTCATCGATAGTCTTCACTTGGTGCAGAACCAACACTTCTAGATTCGTCAGGTCCTTGAGCGAATCCAGCGATTTCGTCTCCGACCAAGTGAGATCGAGCTCCCTCAGTTTTGTCAGACCTTTCAGATGGACGAGATTTTCGTCACGCGTCTCAATATGCGACAAGTTAATCGCCTCCAACGATTTTAGATCAGCCAGAGGCTGCAGTGATGCACTTCGAAATTGTCTGCAGAACATCAGGTTGAGACGCTTGAGTTGCGGCATCGCCTTCAATTGCTGGAGACCCGCTGTCGTGACGCCGGAGCCAGCGGCCCGCAAATTCAGGTCCTCGACAAAGTGTAGAGCAGCGATCGTCTCCAGGTCGTCTTCCGAAATGCTGCAACTTTGCAGGTTCACGGCAATTACTCGATTGTTCGAGTCTGCCTTGAATGAGCCTTTGCGACTGCGGATTGTGCTAATCGCATCCTGAATTGCCTCCCTGTCGTCTTGCGCAGGAACCGGACTGGCGAGAAACAGGCCAAGCAATACACCGCAGGTTGCAATGCGCTCGCTCATTGGATGACGCCTCGTTAGGAGTTGGCGTGGGCCTACTGCCCTCAGGCAAAGAGAACCGATTGGAAAAGTCTAATGCGCTGGGCAATCCCCAGCAATTCGCGTCGAGTGTCGAATCGCGCGCAGGCCGCACGTGCGGCATCGGCGCTGGTTAATCCATGCTGCCAATCTGAATGCTGGCAGCGCGTGACCATGCCGACGTCTCACGGCATAGTGCGACAGTCTTAGTTCCTTCTCAATTCGTTGTACAGCGACTAGGCCGATTTCCAGCGGCGCTGGGCGAGCCGGGCCTCGAGCACTGCATGCCGCGCGGAGCGCCGGTGGTGCACGTAAGAAGGTTTCGTTCGGACGATTCGAAAACACGCTTTACTTGTCCGCCCTTGGGAAGGAACAAATTATGAAAAGGATAAATTGCTGGAACGATCTACGACCATTTGGAATTGAGCCACTCACCGGGGAGGCTTGCGGCCTCTCGTACCGGCTTCTCTGCGATGTCACGCAGAACGGACGGCACATCATCGAGAAGACCCTCGGAATCGCCCAGCTGGCGCTTCCGGACTGCTGGAACCGTGGTGACGCTCGGAATCCGCACATTGGATCAATAATGCTTGTCCCGGAGCTCCTCATTCCTTTGGCCATTTTCGCGCTGCTTGAAAACGGCTGCGAAGAGGTATTGCGCACGAAGACCGGCGAGCTGATCGGCGTCGAGGCGGCCGACGACCGGAATCGTCTCGCCGAGCTCAAACGACGTCACGCCGAAGCAGACAATCTCGTGCGACGCTACGCCTACGCCGGCACGGCCGGAGATCGAAACAGACATGAGATGACCGGTCGCGTTATTTAGGCGAGGTTCCCGCACCACCGGCGCCTCGTCCACTTTTGAAGTTACCGCATTTGCCCGCTTCTTTCGTCCCGCAGCTGTGTCAAAGTCTCAAACCGAGAGGTGCATCTCATAGCAGGCGACGCTCCACTCGATTTCCATAGACCGTCCACGCCGAATCCGGCAGTTCTTCACGACCATAGAGTTCCAGATACGGACCGGGGCTGACTCGCTCGATCAGAGCCCGAACCATGCCGGGCTTTCGACTGTGAACCGTTCGATGCGCCTGAATCCAACTCGGCACGCTTGAATCCCGGAATCTCAGACTTCCCCGCACGCCAAGAAGAAGCAACTCGTGCGACAGGCGCCAGTAGTTACCTAGTCCGATTTCCGGCTTGATCCACACGAACGACGACTTGAACTCGAAGCCCCAAGCCGCGATGACGTCGAACGCCTCCTTCAAGAACCCCGACGTCGTCCAAAGGTGGAGATGAGCGTTGTCTTCGACCAATTCCGCGACTGGCTCCGCGCAGATTTCGTCAAGCGACATTGTCGGGTAGTGGTTTGCGGCAGCACCTCGTGATGCCTCGTTGTCGTACGCCCAGGGCGGGTCAGCATGAATTGTGGGGAACTTCAGGCCTGCATCTACAAGATCCTGGAGATTCGACACCGACTCACAAGAAGGGCCTGTCACAACATTCGATTCCGTGGATCGGGTCTGCTCAAACAGCCATCTTTGAGTTGATCGGCTCTGCTCTGCTACGCGCGATTGCAGGGTTC
>JBFWYF010000773.1:0-4046 GCA_050186685.1 Pirellulaceae bacterium | reverse complement strand
CTGCTGACGGACGCGCAGGGGAATCCGTCCAGCCTGCACTGGGCGGGCGCTGTCGCCCGTGACGCCGTCGAAGCGGCCCGTTCGCAAGCGGCAGCCATTTTGTGCTGCGATGCGACGGAAGTGGTGTTCACCTCTGGTGGAACCGAAGCCAACAACCAGGCGATCAAGGGCTTGTTTTTTGCCGCGCGCGACCGTGGCCGGTTTCACATTATCACCACCCGCATCGAGCATCCGGCCGTGCTGGAACCATGCCGGTTTCTGGAAACCCTGGGGGCGGAAGTGACCCGTTTGCCGGTCGACCGATTCGGCCGCGTCGATCCCGATGATGTGCGGCGGGCGATCCGCCCGGGTACGGTCCTCGTTTCCATCATGCACGCCAACAACGAGGTGGGAACCATTCAGCCCATTGCCGACATCGCGGCGATTGCTCGCGACCACGGGGTGCTTTGCCACACGGACGCGGCGCAAACGGTCGGCAAGATTCCGGTCGATGTCGAGTCACTGGGCGTCGACCTGCTCTCGGTGGCAGGACACAAGTTCTACGGTCCGAAAGGTGTCGGGACGCTCTTCATCAGGGAGGGTGTCGTGTTAGAGCCGCTAATGCATGGAGCTGGTCACGAGGCCGGCCGCCGTGCCGGGACGGAGAACATCCTGGAAGTCGCGGGCTTGGGAGCCGCTTGCAAACTTGCTCACGATTGGATCAACGACCATCGGGTGCAGACATTGCGTGACAAGTTCTGGCGGCGGTTGCAGGAGACGTTCGGTGATGGCGTCACCTTGAACGGCCACCCCGAACACCGGCTGCCGAATACGCTCAACGTCAGCTTCCTGGGGCGCCACGGGCACGAGATCCTGGCGCGCCTGCCGAACCTGGCGGCGTCGACCGGTTCCGCGTGCCACGCCGGGAGCATGCACATCAGTCCGGTCCTGGCGGCGATGGGCGTGCCTCACGAGATTGGCCTCGGGGCCATCCGCTTCAGCCTCGGCCGAAACACGACGCCTGCGGAGATCGACGGCGTTGTCGCGGCTCTTCGCCGTGTCGTCGGCCAGCAGAGTCCGGAACAGTCCAATCACCAACACCAACTGGAGAGATAGACGTGAAGAGTTACGGAGCAGGTATTGCCGTGTTGGCTTTCGCCGTCGCAATTGGGGCTGGGTCCGCGTATGCAGCCGAAGAGCCGGCATCGTTCTTTGAACACCGGATTGCACCTATTTTGGAGAGTCGCTGCGTCTCCTGCCACAGCGCCGAAAACGAAAAAGGCGGCTTGAATATCACAAGTCGCGAGTCGTTGCTCAATGGGGGCGACAGCGGGCCCTCGGTCGTGCCTGGCGAAGTTGATGAAAGTTGGTTTCTGGACATGGTGTCCGGCGATGAGCCTGAAATGCCTAAGGACTCCAAGCCGCTGACTGCCGAACAAATTGGCGACTTGAGAAAATGGATCAAAGGCGGTGCGGAATGGCCCAAGAATGCCAAAGTGCGAGCCCAATTGTGGTCCCTGCGGCCGGTCGTTCGGACGGAGGTTCCGGAAGTTCAGAATCAGCAGTGGGTTCGCAATCCCATCGATGCGTTCATTCTCCGGCGGCTTGAAACCGAAGGGCTTGCGCCCGCGCCGGCGGCCGACAAGCTCACATTGATTCGCCGGGCGACGTTCGATCTTCACGGGCTTCCCCCCACACCGCAGCAGATCGACGAGTTCCTTGCCGACAATTCAGAAGATGCATTTGCGAATCTTGTCAATCGGCTGCTTGAGTCACCGCGTTATGGCGAACGCTGGGGACGGCATTGGTTGGACCTGGCGAGCTATGCCGATTCGCACGGCTTCGAGCTGGACTATCCGCGCCCCAACGCTTGGCGGTACAGAGATTATGTCATCGAGTCGTTCAACGAGGATACGCCCTACGACGAGTTCCTGTTGGAACAACTGGCGGGCGACGTGATCGCTCCCGATGATCCGTCCGCAGCCGTGGCGACCGGCTTCCTCGGCGCGGGGCCGTGGGATTACTCCGGCTTTATCACGGCGATCCAGGGGACGGCGGTCGCACGCGGCACGCGGCACCGCGATCTGGACAACATGATGACCACAGTGATGACCGCGACGACTGGGTTGACCGTCGGGTGTGCGCAATGCCATGACCACAAGTTCGATCCCATCTCGCAAAAGGACTACTACAGCCTGAAGGCTGTGTTTGCCGGGGTTCGCCGTGGTGACCGCATTACTCGCGGCGATGCGACCCAAGAGCAGGCCCGGCAGATGGAACAGATCCGACTGGCCATCCATAAGAAGCGGATCGGTGTCGGGGAGATCACAGCGCGCCTTCCCGAGGACCGAACAGAAGAAATGGAGGAATCCCTCGCCAAGCTGCGGCAGGAGATTGCCGAGTTGGAAGCGGAGTACGCGAAGTTTCCCGAGGTCGAATTGACGTACGGCGTCATCCCGGATGCCCCTCCGGCAACGCATATCCTCGCTCGCGGAAACACCGAGGCTCCGCTCGACGAGGTGGCTCCCGCAGCTTTAAGCGCCGTCAAGAACATACCGGCGGGACTCACGAACGCGGACGCCCCGGAAGGTGCACGCCGCTTAGCGCTGGCGAAGTGGCTAACTGATCCGGAGAATCCGCTTACGGCGCGCGTTGCGGTCAATCGGCTCTGGCAACGTCACTTCGGTCGCGGCATTGTCGGGACGCCGGGAGATTTCGGCTTCAATGGCGAGCAGCCTTCGCATCCCGAATTGCTGGACTGGCTGGCGAGAGAGTTTCAACGGCGGGACTGGTCGATCAAGGAGATGCATCGCCTCATCATGCTGAGCAGCAGCTACCGGCAGGCGACTCAGCACAACGACCAAGCCGCTGCCATCGACGCCGACAACCGCCTTCTGTGGCGGATGAATCGCCGCCGGTTGGATGCGGAAGTCGTTCGGGATTCCGTGTTGGCCGTTAGCGGTCAGCTCGACCTGACAATGAGCGGGCGGGCCGACAAGGCATTCCACTACGAGTTCCGCAAGTCGCCGGTGTACGACTACTACGCGACGAGCGATCGCCCTGAATCGAACCGCCGATCGGTCTATCAGTTCATTCCTCGCAGTACTCCCGACCCCTTCATGGACGTACTCGATTTTCCCATTCCGTCATCTTGTACGCCGGTTCGCAACTCGACGACGACGCCGTTGCAGTCGCTCTCTTTGCTCAATGATCCATTCATGATCGATCAGGCGGAGCACCTGGCGAAGCGGCTAGTCGAGAGCCATCCCGATGAGGTTGCCGCGCAAGTGACACTTGCTTACCGGCTCGCTTACGGACGCGGACCTTCAGCAAGCGAAAGGAAGCGAGCTACACAGTTCATTGCGACGCACGAACTGTTTCACTTCTGCCGTGCGATCTTCAATACCAACGAGTTTTTGTACGTAGACTGACACGCCAGGCCGGCCGCCGTCATAACGAAGGAGTTGATCATGTCCGACTATCGCTATCGCGACCACCAGCCGCGTATGGTCGACCGTCGCAATTTTCTGTCAACAGTGGGCGGCGGATTTGCCGGAATGGCACTTTCCACCTTGCTGGCCGAGGAGAACCGGGCAAAGGCTGGCGATGAGAGCCTCGCGGGATCAAGCAGACGGTTTCCACAGTTTCCGGCCAAAGCGAAGCAAGTCATTCAGATCTTCGTCAGCGGAGGAATGAGCCAGATCGACACATTCGACTACAAGCCGGAACTGGCCAAACATGACGGCAAGGAATTTGAGCCGGGTGGAAAGGTCGAGCTATTCGAGAGCATCCCGGGCAAGGTCCGGGCGAGCTACTGGCCGTTCAAGCAGCACGGTGAGTCTGGCCGCTGGGTCTCCTCGCTGTTCCCCCATCTCGCGACCTGTGTCGATGACATGTGCTTCATCCACTCGATGGTCTCCAAGAGCAACGTTCACGGACCGGCGCTGTTCATGATGAACTCAGGATTTGTCCTTCCCGGGTTTCCCTCGATGGGCTCCTGGGTGACCTATGGACTGGGAACGGAGAACAAAAACCTGCCGGCGTTCGTCGTGCTGCCCGATCCGCGC
>JBFWYF010000772.1:0-4047 GCA_050186685.1 Pirellulaceae bacterium | reverse complement strand
TGGTGGAAGTGGATGTCCAGTTGCCCGTGGAGGCAGGCGGCCAGCGGAACATCAAGTCCTGGGTCTGGCTCCGGAGCTGGTGAGCACATGTTCGAGGCGGCAAACACTCGAGGTTCCGGTGCGAGGCAGTGCGTCCGCCGGCGGGGACGGCGACGGGGCACGGCGCTGATGCTCGCGCTGTTTGTCATGGCGGTCGCGTCGATGGTCGTGGTGATGATCCTGGACACCCAGACGCTTCAGTTCTCGGCGCTGCGCAACACGATGGAATACGACCGTGCCCGCTACCTGGCTGAAGCCGGGTTGTACCACGCGTTGTCACTGCTCGAAAGCGACTTCGACCTGGACGAGTCGACCGGATTCACGATCGCCGCCACCGAATTCCCGGTGGGGAGCGGAAGCGTGTATTCCGCCACGGTGAGCGCCATGGCGGCGGACGGTACTCGTACCGTGTCGTCCGAGGGTTCCGCTGGCAGTGTCACGCGGCGGCTGCAGATTCAGATCAAGATGGGAGGCTGACCGCATGCGGAAAAGCCGAAAAGCCAAGCGTCGTAAGCTGCGCTGCACGGTCGCCGTCGAAATCTCACGCGATACCGTCAAAATGGTGATCGTCGACCGCCAGGAGGGTGGTGTCCGCGACGTGCGCGGGTATCGCACACGCTGGTTACATGACGCCGTTTCGCTGGACGCAGACCAGGGCGTCGTCGAGCTGACCCGGGCCCTGAAGTCGCTGGTCGAGCAGAACAAGCTCGCCGGCGGAACGGTCAACGTCGCGCTCAGCAGCGACTTCTGCGTGACCCGAGTCGTGGCCGGCGAGGCCGACAAAATGGTTTCCGAAATGAGCCATCTGCGGGAACGCAGTGCCCATTACCTGTCGCTCGGAGCGGGGCCGAAGGCGGTCAGCGAATGCGTCCAGCCGATCGACATGAAAAACAGCCAGGGCTGGCTCACCGTCACGAACCGCGAGACGTTGGACCTGATCATTCGGGCTCTCGAGGAAGCAGGATTACACGCGGCACTCGTTGAGCACTCGATGGTAGCCGTGTCGCGCGCCGTGGGGCGCATGGGGGGCGATGCCTCGAGTCCCGTCATTGTGATTGAGCTCGGCGAGAGCGGTGTCGACCTGGGTATTTCGTATCATGGCAAGCTGCTGTTTGACTACCGTCCTGGTGGAATCCGCAGCCAGGACCATATTGCCGAGATCGTCGAAAAGCACCTGGAGCGGATTCAGCGCTATTCGACACGGTTCTTCCGGTTTGCGAGCGGCCAGATCCGGCATGTCTACCTGGTGGGCGACATAGCGAGCGCCGAACTGGTGCGCCACCAGTTCGCCAATTCGAGCCGGCTGACGGCCGAGATCTTGAACCCAGCTCTTATTTGTCCCGAATGGCGGTACGAGGAACGGCTCGTGGCCGACTCCGAGTTTCTGGCTGCTCTCGGCTGTGCACTGGTCGAGCCGGACCAGTCCTCGGCATCCGCCGCCGAGCGGGAATTCCCGAACCTGATGGATGTTTTGCATGCTCACGGCAACGAACCGGTCTGGCCGGGCGTGCGCCGCCACTTATGGCCCGTCGCCGCGGCGGCCGCGGTCGGTGTGGCCATCTACGCCGGGGCGATGCTACGCCACCGCCAGGTCGATCGAATGGAACAGCAACTGGTCGAGGCCGACGCGCAGTCGGCCCTCGCCAATACGCTTCGCCTGGAACTGGACAACCTGGTCGTGCGCGGCAAGTACTTGAAGGTACTGGATCTGGACCTAGTCAATCCGCCGCTGCACGAACTCATTGCCAGCGTCGTCCAGAACAAGCCCGACGGTGTTTATTTGAACAAAATCAGCCTGGACGCCGACAGCAACATGGTCTTCCTGGGGGTGGCCGACTCGACCGATCTGATCTACGACTTTGAATCTCGTCTGAAGGCGGTGGCGCTGCTCGAAAACCTGGCGATCGCGGGGATGAGTCCCGAACGGCTTCCAACAAACGAAAATGCGACGGGTTTTCAGATCAAGTGCAAGTTTGCGGGCGGGGAAGACTTTGCCGAAGGGGCGAAAAAAAATGGCTGACGGCGCATTGCGGTGGATCCTGAGACACGAAAAACGCGTCTGGATCGTTACAACCCTTACATTCCTCACCGGGCTGCTTTTGATACTTCCAGCGGTCGAAGAGTATAGTGCGGCGAAAGCGCGAATGCAGACTGTGCAGGAAAAGCTGGACGAAGCGAATCGCCAGTTGCAGAACTTACCCGACTTGAAGCGGTTGTTCGCCTCGAAGAAGCAGGAAGTCCAGACGCTGGAAGGGAAAGTCATCTCGACCAAAGACGTGGAACGGCTGTACGGAACGCTTCAGCAGCTGATCCGTGAGACAGGCTGCGAGATGCGGCGCCTGGATATCAGTGATCCGTCTAGCCGAGCGTGGACGACGAATGATTCGCCAACCCGACGACACCTCACCGGCCCCCCTGGCCAGGAAACGCCGTTTCTGCTTGTAAGCCGCACGGCAGTACTACGAATGGAAGGATCCATGCCGAACGTGTACCAGTTTCTGTCGCGTGTGAACCAGCTGGAGAAGTTCCTTCACGCGAAGCAGATCCGACTGGAGCGTTCTCAACGGAATGAAAACGCAGCCGAACTGGAGATGCATTTGGAGCTGTTTGACCTGGTGCGAAAAAATGCTGCTTGACGCGTGGGAGCACCGGACCAGCCGAATGCGCGGGCCACGTCAGACGCCCGCTCGAGGACCGTAGTCGGGCTGCCAGGACATTGGGGCAAGCCGCGGGTTGAGTCTCGCGTGTCAACGGAGGACACATGAGCGCGTTCGCTTCCAAGATTACCCTCAGCCTGCCGCACCGCCTGGCCCTCCCAGTTTGCTGCGCGCTCGGGGTGGCGGGGTTGCTGGGCTGGATCGGTGCTGGAGGGCGGAGTGACGGCTGGGTGTACGCCCAGGAGGGCGGCAAGTCCGGCCCGTCCGCGCGCGCCGAAGCTACCAGCCCTTCCGCGCCGCCCGCCGCCAGCTCTCGTCCCACGCAGGACATCGACAAGCTTTTGGCCCGCAAGGGCACGCTGATCGTCAAAGAAGCCACCCTGGCCGACTGGATGTTTTCCATCATGCAAACGTGGAAGGTCGACATCCACTTCGACCCCGCCGCGCTACAACGGGAAACCTACTCAGCTCAGTTCACGGACACGCCGCTGTCGGAAGTGCTCAACACGATTCTGACGCCGAAGGGATTCGCTTACCAGCGCGTCGCCAATGGCCTGTCTATCGTCCCGCTCGACTCGTTCCCTGGCAAGAAGCCCAACCAGGTCACCGCCTTTATCCGTCTGAGGTACAGTGACCCGGCCGAGATCGAGCCGACGCTGAAGATCCTGATGACTCCGTATGGCGACACGAAGATCATCGCCTCGTCGAAGACCCTGGTCGTCATCGACATGCCGGAAAACGTCCAACAGGTTCGCGAACATGTCGAGAGTCTCGAGCAACTCGCCCGCGAAGCAGCGGAACAGAAAGCCGCCGACGAGAAGCGACAGCAGGAGGCCGCTGAATCGCAGGCCCGCGCAGCTCAGTCGGCCATGGCCGCGATCAACTCCGCGATCGGATCCACTTCTCTGGTTGACCAGACGGTGACGTCCGTGTTTGCGCTCCGGTTTGCAGCCGCCGGCGATGTGCTGGAGGCCGTGCAAAACCTGGTGGTGGACGGTCAGGTCACCGCGATCGCCCAAGATAATCTGTTGGTCGTGTCCGGTCCGGATGCGGCCGTTCGCTCCGCGGCCCAGCTGATCCGCCAAATCGACATTCCCCGCAAACAGGTGCGGATCAGCGCCGTGTTGTATGACGTCGACCTGGACGCACTCGAACGGTTGGGCGTTAACTGGCGTAACGCCGGTAAAGGACGCATCGACGGCAACAACTCCCCGAATTCCCGGTTCGACCTGTAGGCTTCCACGACCACCACCGGCGGGACGGCAACTCCCACGACCGGATCGGGTACGGGCACCGGGACATCGGGCTCTACTACGACGGCGCCATCTTTACCGCCAAGCCCCTGCCGCGG
>JBFWYF010000771.1:0-4080 GCA_050186685.1 Pirellulaceae bacterium | reverse complement strand
GTCGGCCAGGCAGCTCGGTACTACTTTGAACACGGCTCATCCTGGGGAGGCGAAAGTCCGAAGGCGGTCGTCCAGCGGATCTTGCAGGAGACCGACAAACGTTCGGTGCTGGAGCGATTGAAGGACGAGATCCGTCGCAAGATGCAGTTCAATGTCCATGCGGAATCGTAGGATCGCCGAGGTGGACCAGCGGCGTTGAAAGGCTCGCCGTCGATCCCTATACTTAGTCCCTTCCATACACCGCATACGAAGAGGTCGTGGGCATGACGATTGACCGCAGCTTGAAAGTGCGCGCCGGCAGCATCAGCAATCGCAGCGTGTTAACGCGTGGCGAACGGCTGCAGAAGCTCAAGGAAACCGAACGCTGGAAGGAAGGGGAGTCCATTTATGGACTTCCGAAGGTCCGCGTGATTCGAGTGGCCTTGAAGAAGAAGAAGAAGGCCAAGACCGAGGAGGCGGCGGAAGGTACGGAAGGGGCGGCGACGGCGGCGGCTGGTGCTGCGAAGCCGGCGGCTGGTGCCGCAGCCAAGTCGCCCGCTGCAGGTAAAGCTTCGGCCGGCGGCAAGGGCGGCAAGTAGCCAGCCTGACGGTCGGCTTAGGCTCAGCCGCGCGTGCCAGAGCGTTTGCGCGACCGAGTACCTCGCGGGGCCTGAGTGCTCGCGGGGTTTGGCTGTTCGCGGAGTCGGGCGGCTCGCGAGGCCCCGGACGAGTGGTGTGGCATGCACGTTCGACTTGAATACGGCCGTACTGGACTTGCCGTCCAGATTCCCGACGGCCTATCTCCACGCACCCTCGCCTACAAGACGGCGGTGCCTCTGACAGATCCCAACGAGACGCTGCGCTTGTTGCTCGATCGGCCCCAGGGCACGCCCCCGCTGTCCGAACTGGCGCGAGGCCGACGCGATGCGTGTATCCTGATCTGCGATATCACACGTCCGGTACCCAACGAGCAGATCCTTCGTCCAGTGCTGGCCACGCTGGAAGCGGCCGGTATCCCTCGCGACGGCATTTTGATCCTCGTTGCGACCGGGCTGCATCGTCCCAACCAGAGCGACGAACTCGTCGAAATGGTGGGTTCGTTCATCGCCAGCCATTACCGCATTGAGAACCACGACGGACAGTCCCTTCCCACGCATACCTATCTCGGTCAAAGCCCGCGGGGCGTACCCATCTGGATCGATTCCCGTTACGTGCAAGCCGATCTCAAGGTGGCTGTGGGATTGATTGAGCCCCATCTGATGGCAGGTTTTTCGGGCGGCCGCAAGCTGATCTGCCCCGGTGTGGCAGCGCTGGAGACGGTTCGTGCCTGGCACAGCCCGGCCTTCCTGGAACACTCGCGGGCGGATTGCGGGCTACTGGATGGCAACCCGGTGCATGAAGAAAACACCTGGATCGCGCGGCGCACGGGCTGCGATTTTATCGTCAATGTCGTGATCGATGCCCAGCGTCGGCCGCTGCATTTTGTGGCCGGTGACCTGGAGAAGGCGTTTCTGGAGGGAGTTCGGTTCTGCCGCGAGGTGGTTACCGATACCGTCCCGGCGCCGGTCGATATCGTGATTACCAGCGGAGCCGGTTACCCGCTGGATACCACGTTCTACCAATCCATTAAGGGCCTGACCGGCGCCCTGCCAATCGTCAAGCAGGGAGGCACGATCATCATCGCAGCCAGCCTGACGGAAGGCATTGGTAGCCCTCCGTTTCAGCGTCTGTTCCGCGAGCACCGGAATCTCGACGAGTTCATGCAGCGGATTCTCGGCCGCGATTACTTCGTCATGGATCAATGGCAACTCGAGGAACTGGCGAAGGTCTGCCGTAAAGCCAAAGTGACGTATGTAAGCGACGGGATGCCGGCCGAGGTGCTGAACGGTTTGTTTGTTTCCAGCGCACCCAGCGTCGAGCGGGCGCTCGCCGACGCCCTGGCAGAACACGGCGCAGGCGCCCGCCTGGCCATCATCCCGAAGGGTCCGTACGTCCTGGCACAGGTGGCTTAGCGAGGAAGATGAAAGCACTGCTCACGAATGACGACGGGGTCGACGCTCCCGGCCTGCAGATGCTGCACGAGTTGGCAAACCAGTTGGGGATTCCGACCGTGGTGGCCCCGCACACGGCGCTTTCCGGCTGCAGTCACCAGGTGACCACCGATCGGCCGCTCACTGTGCGAGAATGTACTAGTTCCCGTTACGCGGTAGACGGCACGTCGTCCGACTGTGTCCGGCTGGGGCTCATGCACTTGGCTCCGGATGTCGACTGGGTACTCAGCGGCATCAACGACGGTGGCAACCTGGGCGTCGACGTGCTGATGTCCGGGACCGTAGGGGCGGCACGCGAGGCCGCCCTGTTGGGCAAAAAGGCAATTGCTCTTTCCCAATATCGCCGGCGCGACTTACCGTTCGAATGGTCCTGGGCACGCGACCTCGCCGCTAGCGTCTTAGAAACCATCCTCCGTCGGCCGCTGCCACCGCGGTGCTTCTGGAACGTCAATTTGCCCGTTTCTTATCAGGGAAAAGGGCCGCTGCCGGATATCGTGTTCTGCCCGCTCGATCCTCATCCGCTCCCGGTGCGATATGAAGTGCGCGATGGCGCATTCCACTATCGAAGTAACTATCAAGCCAGAGCACGGCGAGCTGGTTCCGACGTCGATATCTGCTTTTCGGGCAGAATCACCGTAACCCTGCTATCCGTCGATTCGGCCTGAACTGCCTTGTCGCTGAACTCGCTCACGTCGTAGGGGGTTAGCGGGCACACCGCACGGGCGCAGGAGCCTTACGCGACGAATCCTCCGGTGCAGGCATCGACAATACCGTGCACTCCTCGTCCTCGAACTGATCCCGCAACGACCTCAGCTCGCTACGCAATACCGAGACATTCTCGGGAGCATCGATTCCGATCGCGACACGGTTCCCCGACACGCGATTGATTACGATCCGGATGTTGTCACCTATGACCAGTTCCTGTCCAACTTTTCGGCTGAGAACCAACATAAGACGTTCCTCCATGAAGACTGTTGCCCGAGCGAATGGGCGACACTTCGTGTCGCCTCGAAACCTGATCTGTTGTGCGTCGGAGCGGCTTCGGCACCCGGCTCATCCGATACACAGTACCCACCAATCCTTGCCAAAGTGGCAGCCGAATTTCGAGAGCGTTCGCGTATTCAGCAAACTTCGTGCCGAATCAGCATTTCCTCTCGATCGTCGAGCGACTGCCACCTCGCTCTCTACGGATACGGCCGGATTTCGTTCAGCTGCGTCACGTCTTTTTCGTTCCTACTCTATAAAACGCCGAAATTGCTGCAGTCGGCCAAAAATTCGGGGGGATTCGTCTCATTCGCGGAACTCGGTATGATTCTGGGATTCTGCCGGATCAGCCGGTCACTCCCGTCCGCTCGATGGAACTGCTAGACACCGATCTTCTGATCAAGTTCGGACCGAACCGATTCCTAACTGCGCAGCTTGCGCATCCCGAAGGACTTTACCTCATGCGTCCGACCCTGATGATCGCGTTCGGTTGCATCGGTCTCTGGTGGAGCGCTGATGCCCGGCCGGCCACTGCCCAGACCTCCGACGAGCTGGTCGATCAGGCCGCTGCAGCGGGAGAGCAAGGAGACCATGCCCAGGCCATTCGGCTAGCAACGCAGGCACTCGACAAGGATGCGGGCGCAGCCCAGGCGTACTATGTCCGGGGACGAGAGCGATTCCGTTCCGGGGCAGCGGAGGAGGCGGTGGCCGATTTCGACCGCTATATCGAGCTTCGTCCGGAGGCCGCTCCCAGGCAGTGGGAGCGCGGAATTGCGTGCTACTACGCAGGAAAATTTGCGGAAGGGGGCCGGCAGTTCGAGTCTTATCAGCGGTTCGATGGACAGGATGTCGAAAACTCGGTGTGGCGTTACCTCTGCGTAGTGCCGCTGGAGGGTGTGGAACGTGCACAGGCCACGATGCTGCCCATCGAAAACGACCGTCGCGTTCCGATGATGCAGATCTTCGAGCTCTACCGCGGCAGGCTCAAACCGGCCGACGTGATGGCGGCGGTTACAAGCGGTGCTCCCGCGGCCGTCGTGCGGGCGGCGCGTGAATTCTATGCCCA
>JBFWYF010000770.1:0-4090 GCA_050186685.1 Pirellulaceae bacterium | reverse complement strand
CCCCGCCATGGTTTGCCCCCTGTGGTGCTGGACTGAATTACTAGCAGGGAACCGACACGTGGTCCCCCATAGGGAATAGCACCATTCGGAGCTGTCCTCCATCACGCGCACGCGGTTTTCTGCCAAGTGGGATCCGATCCATCGGTAGGCCTGGGCCGCTGGCGGACGAGGCGACCTACCCAGACTACCCAATCATCCCCGAAACTGCGCCTGGCTTGCTTCGGCGACAATCATCCCCGAAACTGCGCCTGGCTTGCTTCGGCGATACTCCAGGTCGATCAGGATCAGCTCGACAAAATCCGTTTGTCGAACGCTGTGATTGCGCGGCGAGTCCCCCTCAGGCAAGAAGTCCTCAATCCGCGGTTGTAGCCCAGCTCGCCAAGCGTTCTCAAATGCGTTGGCGGCCTTCGTAATGGACGATTCGTCAGCCGGCGAAAATGCCTTCATGGGCGATGCGGGGAAGGCATGACCAGCGGCCGAAGGGGCGTGCGGCGCCGGTCCGCGTCGTTGTCGAGCCGACGATCCGTCCTGGACGTTTCTCGACTTTGATGTCGCGGTATGATCCTTGGCCTCGGCCGTCGGCAAACGGCTCCCCCGTGCCCGATTCACCGTACCGGAGCGGAGGATTTCGGGGGCATGACTGGCAAACTCAGCCTCGAGGGGCGTGCCGAATCGTGGTGGATCGTTTGATGAGCGACCACCAGTTCCGCGTCTTCGTTCGGATTGGCGGCCGTATTGTGGTGGCGGTCGTAGTTCGGAAAATCGGAACTGGTCACATCCAATCGAATACGGTGCCCCGCCAGGAACCGATGCGCCGTGGGCCGTAAACGGATCTTCAGCTCGGTGACTGCGCCTGGCTTGAGCAACGCCTCACGTGCCGCCGCGGAATCGCCGCCCCCCGGCGGAATAGCCCGCGGACCACGATACCGAGCGCGAACCATACCCATCGTTACATCGATCGCCTTGTTATCGGGCGAGACATCGATCAGCCGCGCAAAGAAATCCGTGTCCGGAGAACTCGATGTGACGTGCAACACGACCTCGGGATAACCGATCGTCTCGACGAACGACTCGAGCGGCGGCGTTTGATACACCAGGATATCGGTGCGCTCGGCCAATGGCTTCTGGTCGGCGGGAATCGTAAACAATGCCGGCGTCCACAAGGTTGGCACTGGTTCGTGGGGATCATAACGATAGTTATCCCTGCGGCCGCGCGACGGCGGGTCGGCGACCAGTCGGCCGTTTCCCGAAGGCATGTTGGCGCCTCCGTCACTGTCCAGATACCAGTTGCGGGGCGCGGCATATTTCGGGGGCCATTCGTCAAAGTTTCGCCAGGCATTGGCGCCCATGACAAACAATCGCACCGGCGCGGGATGCATCACCTCAGTCTGTTTTTCACCCTTCATCCAATGGCGGAACCACTCGATTTGCAGGGCCGTCAGGTCGACTTCCGCTTCAGGACCGAAATCGACTTCGCCCTGACGGCGCTTCCCCAGGGCACTGTGACTCCACGGTCCCACGATCAACTGCGAATGACGCCGGGCGTTAAGGCTCTTGCCGTGCGCGGATATTTCCTGATGCAGATCGATGGAACCATTGCAGTGATCGTACCAGCCACACAGGTTCAGATTCGGCACGGACGTATGGGCGGCATCGCGGTCCAGTTGCCAGGGATCGCGCCACGGCTCGCGCAGCCAGCCCTTCACAAACGGGGCTTCGGTCCCAAACATTTCGTCCGGTAATTGCTGCCAGGGCAGAAAATGCAACAGCCGCTCGCCCTCGCCCGCATCCCATTTCGCCACTGCCTCGCTGCTGACATGCGGAGGAGCACCGCCCGCCTTGCGTCGCAGGTCAGGGCTGATCGTACCGTACCACCATTTCAGCCGCCGGCCGGGTCGAATCGTGCCAGGACCTTCGAGATCGAGATAACTCGCGGGAATGGAAAAGGCCGCCATCGCCGCCAGCGACGGTGGCTGCTGTCCTGCCGCACGCCACGCGAGGAAGGCGGGGTACGATGTGCCGAACAAGCCCACCTTGCCGTTGGAACCCGCAAGTTTGGCGGCCCATTCAACCGTGTCGCGGCCGTCGCTGCCGTCATGCGTTTCCAAGCGAACGAAGGACTCGTACCGACCGTCCGACTCGTAACGGCCCCGCGCATCTTGGGTCACGACAATGAATCCGGCACGCACTAAATCCTCGTCTACCTTGGCCGGCTTGCCGTAGGGGGTGCGCATCACGAGTACAGGGTACATCCCCTTGGCCGCAGGTCGAAAGACGTGAGCACGCAAGATCGTTCCGTCGGACATCGGCACCGCGACGTCACGCTCGACAAGAATCCCGTCCGCCGACCGCGCCGGAGACGAAACCAGCAGAACGCCGACCAGCACGACGGCGGCGACCGTCCAACGATCATTTCGATCCTTGAGAGTGGACATCGGCTTTCTCCAATCTCGAACCATGCTACCGGCGGCCGGCCGACAGAACCAGGACGTACCCTCCCCACACGAATAGCCGCCGTCTCTAAGGACAATTACTATGCCGCCGCCGGCGCATTGGGTCGGTTCGTATGCCAACCCTGCCCCGTCACTCAGGGCGATCCTCCGGGACGTCTGGTGGGAACGCCAGCCCGCCGCGAGTCGACGCGGCGGAGGCGTCCCAAAACTTGATGGTCGCGTCCACGCCACCGGTGACAAACCACTCGCCTTCCGGCGCGAAGGCCAGACTGGTAACGGGGGCGGTGTGCGCTGGCATGCTGAGCGTTACATGACCCGTGGCGAAATCCCAGAGCTTGAGCGTGAGATCCATACTGCCACTGACGATCCCCTGGCCGTCGCGAGTGAACCTAACGCAGGTGACCGGGGCGGAGTGTCCAATCATCGTGCGCAAGCATTTGCCCGTACCGGCGATCCAGAGCTTGACCGTATGATCTTGCGCGCCGCTGACCAGGTACTTGCCGTCGGCGCTCACGGCCAGACAGTCGACGGGAGAATCGCGGGGCGTGCGGACGGAGGATCGAATACTGGCCGCGGCGGACCTGGAACTCCGCCGCCAAAGCGCTCTCCGCCGGGGATTTCTGGGCCGGTAACGGCGCGCGTAGGGGATGCAATCCACGTAGCCGATCCATCAGACCGTAAATCGCCTCGCGGTCAGGATCCGAACCGCGGTGGGCCTGCACTCTCAGAGCCGCCAACAGTAAATCGTCCGTAGGCAACTGATTGAGGGTCTCGAGACATTCTCCGCAGTAAGCGAGGTGGCTTTCGACCCGATCACCCAATACATCGTCCAGCTCACCCGTGAGAAAGCGGCGCAATTCGTCACGCGTCCGACAGTACGTAGCGTCCGGCATACGGTCACTTCTTGGAACAGCTCGGTGTGGTGACGAGAACGGAGGTTATGGCGAACTAGAATCGGCGCAGCAAAGAAAGAGTATGCGCCTGCGGTAGAAAGCCTGAAGGCTGTAGGCAAAAAACGGCGGCCATGAGAAATCAGTCGAGCAGGCCGCTTAACTCACGACGCAAACGCCGTTCGACAAACAGCGGCTGCGGGAAGCAGCGCTGGACGAATTGATGCGGATCATCCGGCAAGAGGACCCGCCGTGTCCCAGCACTCGCTTGAGCACACACGACTCGCTCCACGCGATCGCCACCAGACGCAAAGTGGAGCCAAGGAAGCTGAGCCTGCTGATTCACGGCGAGTTGGACTGGATCGTGATGCAGGCGATGGACAAGGACCGCGGTCGGCGGTACCAGTCGGCCAGTGGTCTGGCAGAAGACGTTCGCCATTAGCTGCAGGGCGAAACGGTGCGCCTGTCCGCCGTCGGCCGGTTATCGCTTTAGCAAGTTTGCCCGCCGCAATCGCCCCATACCGGCTTCCATTGCGGCAGTGCTGGCAGCGCTGATGGTGGGATTGCTCGCCACCACCGAGGCGTTGATCCGAGCACGGGCGGCCGAGGCTCGCGCGGAAGACGAACTGCGGCCGCGAACGACCGAAAACCTGCGTCTGCAATTAGCGACGCGAGTCCAGCACTTCCAAGCCGGCAAACGGCTCGAATTCGACGATGCCACGACTCAGTTGCTCGATCGTGTCGCCG
>JBFWYF010000769.1:0-4091 GCA_050186685.1 Pirellulaceae bacterium | reverse complement strand
CAGCGGCCAAGTCGATCGCTTCCGTGGACGAAGCGGCGAAGCAGGCCGCCGAGCAACTGGCCAAGCTGCGTGAGACGGTCGCTCAGGCCGAGAAGGCGGCGGCACAGGCTGCCGAAAAGCAGAAAGCTGCCTTAGCCGAGAAGGCTGCGAAAGAAAAGGCCGTCGCCGAGGCGGTTGCCGCGAAGAAGGCTGCCGAGGAAGCGAAGAAGAAGACGGAGATGGAATTGGCCGCCGCTCAGGAAGGCGTCAAGCAGGCCGAGCAGAAGGCCAATGCGGCAAAGGATCCCGCTCAGAAGGCGACCGACGAGAAAGTGGCGGCCGAGAAGGCGGTCCAGTCAGCGATGCGCAGCGTCGAGCGGGCTCAGGATTCCGCCGGCAAAGCTGCCGCCGCCGTGCCGATGTTCGAAGCCGCGGTGAAACAGATGGAAGAGTCGCAGAAGACGGCGGAGGCCGCAGCACAGTCGGCGGTTGCCGCCGCCACCGCTGCTGAAAAACCGGTGTTGACCGTCGCCTTCTCCGCCGATGGGAAGACGTTTGCCACCGGCGGCGAAGACCAGATCGTACGGACCTGGGATGCCGAAACGGGCGCCAGCATCGACACCTTCACCGGTCACGGAGCCGGCGTGTCGTTTGTGACCTATCTCGCCAATGGCAATCTGCTGTCGGCGGCCGCCAACCAGACGGTCTTCGTCTGGAACACTTCGCCGCCGTGGGAGATCGTCCGTACGATCGGCTCGCCAGACGGCAGTGACATTTTCGCTGACCGTGTCACGGCGCTGGACTTCAGCCCCGATGGATCGATCCTGGCCACCGGCGGCGGCGAACCGTCGCGCAGCGGCCAGTTGAAGCTGTTCAAGACGGCGGATGGCAGCCTGCTGAAGGAGATCCCGGACGCCCACAGCGATGTGATTTATGGTCTCGAGTTTTCACCGGACGGCAAGCAGCTCGCAAGCTGCGGGGCCGACCGGTTTGCCAAGGTGTTCGACGTCGAGTCCGGCAAGCTGGTCCGGGCCTTCGAAGGCCACACGCACCATGTGTTGGGCGTGACCTGGCGTGCCGACGGCCGGACGCTGGCCACCAGCGGAGCGGACATGGCGGTAAAGGTCTGGGACGTAAAAACCGGCGACCAGCAGCGGACCATCCAAGGGTTCAACAAGGAAGTAACCGCGATTCGCTTCGTGGCCGAGTCGGACAACGTGGTGGCGTCTTGCGGAGATGCAAGCGTCCAGCTGACGAATGCCGCGAACGGTCGGAACGTCCGCGGCTTCAGCGGCGCAAGCGACTTTGTGCACTGCTGCGGCGTCACGGCGAACGGGAAGCTGATCGTGGCCGGCGGCCAGGATAGCGTACTGCGGCTCTGGACCGCCGAGGGGAAGGAGTACGCTCAATTCCCCGCGCCGTAGCTACGTTCGCCAGTACGGGGGCGCTCGGCGAATCGCCTTCGCATGCCGCCCCCTTCTGGCGAGAGGGGCTACTCGAGCCATCGGGCCAGCCAGCTGAGAATCGTCTCGTGCCAGAGGATGCTGTTCTTCGGCTTCAGTACCCAATGGTTCTCGTCGGGAAAGTACAGCAGCTGCGAAGGAATGCCGCGGCGCTGTAACGCAGTAAAGGTGGCAATGCCCTCGGCGTCGACCAGCCGATAGTCTTTGGCGCCATGAATCACCAGCGTGGGCGTCTGCCACTTTCCAACAAAACGGCTGGGGGAGAATTTCTCGAACAGCTCCGGATTCTCCCACGGGACTCCGCGGAATTCCCACTCGGGGAACCAGAGTTCTTCGGTCGTGAAGTAGTTCGCAAATTCATCGAACCCTCCGTCGTGATTCACCAGGCAGCGGAAGCGATTTGTGTGGCCGTTGATCCAGTTGATCATCCAGCCGCCGTACGATGCGCCGAGTGCTCCGAGCCGGTCGCGGTCGAGCCAGGGGTAATGTTCGAGTGCATAGTCGAGCCCTTTCATCAGGTCCTCGAATGGTTTGCCGCCCCAATCGCCCGAGATCGAGTCGGTGAAAGTCTGGCCGAAACCGGTGGATCCGTGGAAGTTAACTGCAATGACCGCGTAACCGGCCCCGGCGAAGACTTCGGGATTCCAGCGGTAATGGAAGTGGTCCTCGATGGCGCCTTGCGGTCCGCCGTGGATGATGAACGCGACGGGGTACTTCCGGTCGGGCTGGAATCCCACTGGTTTCAAGATCCACGCCTGGACTGGTTCGCCGAGCGCGCCTTCGAAATGAAACTCGTCTGGCGTGGAGGTCTGGGCGAGCCGCATCCGCTCGTCGTTGAAATGCGTCAGGCGTCGGGGCTGGGAGCCATCGGCCTGGGCGACCCAGATATCGGCAGGCGACTGGAACGCATCCTGGGCATAGACGATTCGGAGCGAGCCGTTCGGTCCTCCCGACAGGCAATCGACGCCGCTGCTGTAATGCTGGCCGACGATTTCGCGCGGCGGGACGGGTGAGCCGACTCGCACCGCGACATCCACCGCAAAAATCTTCTGACGCGCGTGGTCGGCGGCGGTGACGTACAGGGTGCGGCTGTCGGGGGACCAGGTTAGCGATCCGGGTGATCGGTCCCAGTCTTCAGTCAGCGTGCGGGTCGTGCGGGTGACGCGATCATACAGCTTGATACGGAACCGGTCGGATTCGAAACCGGGTCGGGCCATCGCGCGGTAGGCGAGAACTCGCCCGTCGGGCGAGTAGCTTGGGCCGGCATCGGTCGCTCGGTTTTCGGCCGTGATCGACCGAGCGGGACCGCCGGTGACGGGGACGAGGTAGATGTTCAAATCGGTCGACCAGGCAATGTCCTGACCGAGCTGCGCGGTGTAGGCAATCTCCTGACCATCCGGCGACCATGCAAAATCCTCGGCGCCGCCGAACGGGCGCACAGGGCTGTCCGCATCCACGTCGCGCATCAGGTCGAGCGGCTCGCCGGCCAGCTCCCAGCCACCGGGCTGTCGAGCTCGTATGCCTGCGACGAAAATGTGATTGCGCTTGCCGGTGAACCAGGTGTCCCAATGCCGCACGAACAGCCGGTCAAACTTCATCGCTTGGACGGGATCCGTTGCTTTCGCGCGATCGCGTTCCGCCGTCGCGGCCATGTCGGTACCGGGATAGACTTCAGCGCTGAACGCCAGATGCGTGCCGGCAGGGCTCCAGCGCAAATTGTCGACATCGACCGGAAACCGCGTCAGCTGAGCGGCTTCGCCGCCGTCGACGCGAATCGTCCAGATCTGCTGCGAGCCGCTTCGCGACGACACGAAGGCGACCGTCCGGCTGTCGGGAGACCACACGGGCGACGAGTCGGCGACTTCCTGGGCGCTGGTCAATTGGCGCGTACTGGACCCGTCGGTGGCGATCAGCCACAGGTTTGTGGTCGTTTTATTCGAGTCCGGGTTCCAGGTGCGGAGCGTAGTGACGAGCCAGCGGCCATCGGGCGATGGCCGCGGTTCGCCGACCCGGGCCAGCCTCACCAGGTCTTGGACGCCGAACGGATGAGGCCGAGACAAATCGATTGACGCGGAGGACGGGTCGTTCATGGCCGCGGTGAGACCTTTCGTTTGCGCGGGCGCGTATTGCGTGAAACAGCCAGCGACGAGCAGTACCAGGGCAAGGACACGTGCAATGCGGCGAGGCATTTCGGGATCTCCAAGAGCTGAGGGGCGATAGGCGCCGATTGTAGCGGAAGTCGCCTGTGGACGGCACGCAGCGGAAGTCGCCTGTCGACGCGACCGCGTCGTAAGGCTTCCGAGGTGTTCCGAGCTCGATCGTCCAAGCGCGGGTCGGAAGTGTTGCCACTTCCGCTACGAGCGCGGATTCCTGCCGACATCGCGCTCTTCATCGTAAACACCGTTTCCCTTCATGATTTCTTCACGTGAATTTCAAGACTGATGCCAGCACTGCCGAGGGCAGTGGCGTGCGGCGGTCAGATGTACCGCCGTGCTGAGAACTCGGCGGCTGGAGTCCTCAGGCGGATAACTTGGAATTCAGTCAGATGAAATCGAAAGGGAGAAAAGCATGTCGTGTGATTTGAGCGTATCGGCGCAGCGAGGGCGCCGAGGTTTCACGCTGGTCGAACTGCTCGTTGTGATTGCCATT
>JBFWYF010000768.1:0-4094 GCA_050186685.1 Pirellulaceae bacterium | reverse complement strand
CTCACGCGCGCCTTCCCTTCTTACCGCCTCACTGAGGCAAGCGGTCCTGCCGCACGACGGGTAAAGGCCCCGTCAGAGCCTTCATGTACTCAACCAGGTCCCGCTTCTCCTGGGCGGTGAGCCCCAGCTTCTTGATCTTGTCACTGAGGTACGGGTTGGGATGGCCTCCCTTGTCGTACCATTCCACGACTTCTTCCAGCGTCTTCTGGCTGCCGTCGTGCATGTACGGCGCTGTCAGGGCGATGTTACGTACGGTCGGCGTCTTGAACGCGCCGCGGTCCTTCTCTTGCCTGGTCTGCTCGTAACGTCCCAAGTCCGGCTCCGGACGATCCATCCCCACGCCCAGATTGTGGTACAGCTCGTCGGTGAAATTCGCTCCGACGTGGCACGCGGTGCAACCGGCCTTCTGGCCAAAGAACAGCTCCCGACCGCGTTTCGCCGACATGCTGATCGGATGCGCGTCGCTCGCCTTCTTCAGCCGCACATACAAGTCGTACGAGTCGGGATCATCCTCCTGGAATCCCTTCAAGTCCTTCAAGTCATCGCGGAACTGGCTCTCAATCAGCCGCAGCGGCTCGTAGTAATCGGCGGGCGAGGTTCCCGTCACGATCGTACGCTCAAAACTCGCCAGGGCCTTACCGACGTTCGCGATCGTGACTCCCGTCCCGGGAAAAACCTTCTCGAATTGCACACGGTAGCCCTCGATCTCGCGGAGTCGGGCTACGCATTCGTCGTGCGTGTAGCCCATCTCAATCGGATTGGCGATCGGACCAATCGCCTGCTCTTCGAGCGACGCGGCGCGGCCGTCCCAGAACTGAGCGCGGCTCAGGATCCGGTTGAAACTGACCGGCGAGTTCCGATTCCCCGTCTGGCCGCGAATACCGACGCCAAACTGGGTCTCACGCGCATACCCTGCATCCGGGTGATGGCAGCTCGCACAACTGATCGTCTGGTCCGCCGATAAACGCGTATCAAAATACAGCTGACGCCCCAATTCAATCTTGGCACGCGTCATCGGATTGTCCGCGGGAACATACATCCCCGCCTTGCCGACGGCCAACCCCTCCGGCAACTCGGCCGCCAACGGCTGGTGGTTCTGCGGATCCGCCAACCAGCGGCGGATCTGGTCCAACGTCAGGGGACCGGAACCCGGAATGCCACTCGTCAACGCGGCATCGCCAAGCTTAACCCCCCAGCTGGAATCTTGGGCATTCAGCCCGCTCGCGCCCCACAGGATCCCCACGGCTAACCCTAACCAGCCCACTTGTCGCATGCTCATGTTTCACCTCCGATTGTCGGTCTGATCCGTTGCTAGTCCGGCATCTCCGCACAGCCGGCCGAATAAGAGGCGAGTAAACATGACGTCTTCTCTCGTCATGCTCGCCCGCAACGCGGGTAGCGGAACTGGAGTCTCGCCTGCTCCACCACGCCCCTCGGTTGTGCCATTGCCCCCTCGTTCGGCGTCATCCTAGCCCCCGACCGATTATAGGTCCAAGACGAACTTCCGATACTTGCGATAGGCTACGCCTATGAAATAACATGGACCACGCTCTCCCCCTGGTCAATCCGGTGGAAGGCGCGAGGCCGTCGTTGGCCGCACAACCCACAAGCTCTTTCCCGTCGCACCCTATGGAACTCAGCCAGTTACGCTATTTCGCCAAAGCGGCCGAGCTAGGCAATTTCACCCGAGCTGCCGAAGCATGCTATGTCTCGCAGCCGTCCCTAAGTCAGCAGATCCTGAAGTTGGAAGAAGAAATCGGCCAGCCGCTGTTCGATCGGGTGGGTCGCTCCGTGCGTCTGACCGATGCCGGCCGACTGCTAAAGGAACGCGTGGACGAGGCGATCCGGTTGCTCGACGAAGCGAAGATCCAGTTACGCGATGAACCGGACGCGGGGCGGCTGTTGATCGCGGCCATACCGACAATCGCACCCTACCTGTTACCGCGCGTTGTGAAGGACTTCTGTGAGAAGTACCCGCGTGCTCAGATCGAGATCATCGAGGACGTGACAGCCGGAATCGTACGCCGTTGCCAACAGGGTGAACTCGACTTGGCCCTTGTCGCACTGCCCGTAGCGGGAGCATCGTTGTACTTCGCTCCTTTATTCACGGAAGAGTTGTTGGTCGCGTTACCGCCGGACCACCGCCTGGCGAATAAGAGCCGCCTGACTTTGCGCGATCTCACCGATGAACACTTCGTGTTGCTCGCCGATGCCCACTGCCTGACGGGGAATGCGTTAAGTTTCTGTCATGCCAAGGGATTTCAGCCGATCGCCACCTCACGAGTGAACCAGCTGGCCACGGTGCTGGAACTCATTGCGCTGGGGCACGGCGTCTCGCTGGTCCCCGCGATGGCCCGTGCGATGGACGGTTCCTCCGCCCGTCTTTACCGATCCCTGGCGGGCGAGAAACCGACGCGCACGGTGGGCATGCTGTGGAACGAGCATCGCTTTCAAAGCAAACTGTTCCGGAGCTTCGTCGCTCACTTGGAAGAAAAGCTGCCGCAAAGCGTCTCAATGCCGCAATTTGCGTAAGCCAGATCAATCTTGACGTGATCTAGGGTGCCGATATAATTCGCCACACTGTGAAGCTCGGCAATCTTGGAAGATGTGCAAAGGATTGCCGGACAACGCGGTTTCCAGAAGATGTACGTTTTATGTACACCGCGGAGTCTTGTTCAGAAAGGGAATTTGGGCTGGCGTGACGTGGCTATCCACGGAGGAACGAGCGCTCGGGCGAGTTGGCGCGGTCGCGCTGGTCCGAGGCTGAGCCAGTCCACCATCGTTCAGGAGGGATGGTCGCCGCCATGTCTACGAAGACCGTATTCACTACGGGTGAAGCTGCCCGGATCTGCAAAGTCAGCCAGCAGACGATCATTCGCTGTTTTGACAACGGCACCCTGAAGGGATTTCGCGTTCCCGGAAGTCGCTTTCGGCGCATCCCGCGAGATCAGCTGTACCAGTTCATGAAGGACAACGGTATTCCAACGGACGCGTTGGAGAGCGGCAAGCGGAAGGTGTTGATCGTCGATGACGATCAGGAGCTGGTTGAATTGCTAGTGGATACTTTCGCCAAGGACGGGCGGTTTGAGATCCGGACGGCGAACAATGGCTTTGATGCCGGCATGCTGGTCAAGGAGTTCCGCCCGGATCTGGTGGTGTTAGACATCATGTTGCCGGACATCAACGGCAAAGAGGTGTGCCAGCGGGTCCGCAGCGACCAAACCCTCGAGGCGGTCAAGATTGTATGCATATCGGGCATGGTGGAGCAGGACAAGATTGCCGACCTGCGAGCAGCCGGAGCCGATGATTTTGTGCAGAAGCCGTTCGCGACGGACAAGCTGTTGGATCGTTGCTGCGATCTGCTGGAGATTGAGCGTCCGGTCGTGACGTAATCCGTGCGTGCCGGCCGCTGTCGCGCCGATGTGGCTATTACCTGAGCTGGTATGTGGCGATCGGAAGTGGCGGCTGCCGCTGTCGGACAGGCTCGTCGCATGGCTCGTCCTCGCATTAGGCGAGCCAGGTCGTTCGAGTCAGGTAGCCGCTCTGGCGAAGCTGCTGGGCCGGTTTCCACCGTTGGCCTTGTGGACGGTGGGGGCGACGGGACGATGGGATCAGCTGCCCCCCGCCTCGGTGAACGCGTTGGCGGACGGTCTACTGGATGTCCTGCTGGATGCAGCGTTCCGGCTAGAACAATCACACGAGACCTCTTCAGCGACCGGCGTGCTGGAGCTTCCCAGCACGTCGACTTTGGGTCCCACGTCGGCGGGATGCGAGCGGCTCTGCGCGGAAGGGATGGCCCGGTGCGTCCGCGCTGGGTTGTTCGCTCCGCCCACGGCGGCTGACGGGTGCCCGGCGTGGCTGGTCATGGAGGGGGATCTTGCCGCCGACCTTGCCAACTGCCCGCCCGCTGGTTGCGGCGCCGACACGAGGGCGGAATCGGCTGCCTCCGACGCCATGGAAGCAGCGCTGGCAGCCCAATGGCCGTCTTGCTTGAACCGTTTGCGGCGGCAGCTTCAGCTCGAGCGGCAATTTAACGAGGCGCTCGAGCGGGAGAAGCTGGCCTCGCTGCGCCAGCTCGCCTACGGTGCCAGCCA
>JBFWYF010000767.1:0-4099 GCA_050186685.1 Pirellulaceae bacterium | reverse complement strand
GACTACTCCGCCGGTCTCCACGCGAGATTGGCCCGGCAAGCTCGACAACGCTGCCCTGCAAGCCATCACTCGTCTAGCCGGTACAACTCATCGAACCGTCACTACCGGAACGTTCAGATGTTTCGATTCCTTCGGTATAACCGGTAAATCTGGCAAACTTCGTGCAGTCTTCGCATCTTTACGCTTGTAGCCGAAACAGCTTGTGGCGGTACTCGCAAGAGTTCCGACCAAAGGGCGTCGGGCGCCGGCTCTGCGAGGGATTTCCTCGGAGGTCTTGCGACTTCCGCTACTCGAAGTCTTGCGACCTCCGCGAGAGGCCCGAACGCGTCGGGCGAATGCCAATACGATGGCTCGTACAACCCGTACTAGCCGCAAGCCGGTCCACGGGGCTAGAGTGGTGCCGTGGCGGCACGGCCCCGCCGCCGTCCACAACCCGCTACGACACCGGACTGAATGCGCAACCCCTTGGAGCCGCCGCCATGCCACAACGCCTTCTGTGTTCCTTGCTGTGTTCCGTCGTTACGAACTTCACGCTGCTCGCTTCCTGGGTCCCGGCCCAGATTCCCGAACTGCCGGTCGTGTTCCGCGAGGATTTTGAGAACGGGGCCAAACGGTGGCAGCCTACCGATCCCCGCCAGTGGGAAGTACGCACGACGTCACGTGGCAAGGTGTTCAGCCAGCACCAGAAGAAGAGCGCCTACCAACCCCCACACCGCAGCCCCTTTAATGTTGCCATCCATGAAGGCCCTGCCGTCGGGGATATGGTCTTCGATGCCCATGTGCTGAGCACACATGAAGACTACGGCCAGCGCGACGTCTGCCTTGTGTTCGGTTACCAGGACCCGGCAAACTTCTATTACGTCCACCTCGGTAAGAAAACGGACGACCACGCCAACCAAATCTTCATCGTTCACAACGCGCCGCGCACGAAGATCTCGACCCAGACGACCCCTGGTACTAACTGGGACGATCAATGGCACCACGTCCGCATCGTCCGGCGGGCTGCTAGCGGGGAGATCGCGGTTTATTTCGACGACATGAAGCGGCCCGTTATGACCGCCACGGATAAGACCTTCGTATCGGGGCGGGTGGGTATCGGCACGTTCGACGACACCAGCGACTGGGACGAACTCGAATTGCGGGGTTTGGTGGCGAATCCCTGATTGTTGTGAAAATAGGTGGTATGGATAGAGACTGCCGATTATCTCGAGTTTAACGAAAGTTGAGACCTTGAGGCGTCCGATACTTTCGCTGCCACAAGCTACTGACGGGTTGTAGCTGTGGCGCCATGACCGAAAGCGAAGGACGCATTCATGACGACAATCATGCACCGCTGGGCTAGGCCGCTTCGTCCGCTTGCCTGCCTCGTGCTGTCATTGGCCACCTCCATGGGGGTAGGCGCCGAGCCTCCCACTTCGAATCCTCTGCGCAGCGCTCCGCGGATTGAGAAGAAGAGCCCTCCGAAGGCCGTGCCCAAGACGCAGGCGTCCGCCACGGCGGCGGTCGGCACGTCGGTACGCACGAGCGGGCCTGGCACGCGGTCCGCGGTGACGAATGGACGTCCTCGGACCCAGCTGCGTCGTGAAGTGTCTCCGCGGGGTGTGGTGCCGGCGACCTATGGCCAGCGGATCGGCCGTCAGCCGATGGTGGCGGAGGCACCCAGGTTGGCAGCCGATACAAGCGTCCTGCACGGAATGGTCACGGCCGAACCGCCAGCTGGCGAAGTGGTAGCAGGCGAAGTGATCGACGGAGGCTATGTCGACGGAGGCTATGTCGAGGGCGGGTACGTCGACGGGCTCGCGCCCTTCGATGATAGCTGCGGGATGGATGGTTGTGGTGGCTGCGGCAATTGTCAGGATTGCTGCCTGCGGCTGCCGACGATTCCGTTCGATAATCTAACGGTGTTCGGTGGTGTGCACGGATTCACGGGGCCGAAGAACCGAGGCGAAACCGCCAGCTTCGGCTTTCACGAAGGATTTAACTGGGGTGCACCGGTCCCCTGTTTTGGCGACTGCCTGAGCATGCAGGCCGGTGCCCGATTCACGCAAAGCGATTTGTCGGGGGCGGAGTTCAGCCCTGACAGCCGCAGCCAGATGTTCCTGACGGCGGGCCTCTATCGCCGAGTGGACTGGGGTCTGCAGTTTGGAATCGCGTTCGACTACTTGTCGGACGATTGGTATACCTCGACGGATCTCTATCAGCTGCGCCCAGAGGCAGCATGGGTGTTTCCATGCGGCCATGAACTCGGATTCTGGTTCACGGCCGGTATGAACGAGGACAGCGCCACCTCACGCGTATTCACCGGGCCCGCGGTGGCCGTGAATCTCCAGGAGCAGTGGGAGGCTACCGACCTGTATGCGTTCTATTACCGCCACCGTTTCTCGCAGTGGGAAGGCGCGACGGCTCGCGGCTATGCCGGCTTCACCGGGGCCAGCGATGGGTTGATCGGAGCCGATCTGCACATCCCCGTAGGCTGCGACTTCGCACTGGAGGCGGGTTTTGCCTATCTGATTCCCGAAGAGGACAAAGGGCCAGTTGGCGCTGGCAATGCCGAAGAAGGCTGGAACATCGCCATCTCGCTGGTGTGGTATCCCTGCAGCGGCCGGGCCATGTCCCGAAGCTACAGTTCGCCACTGTTCCAGGTCGCCGACAACGGTTCCTTCATGGTCGACCAGGTCCGGTGACCCCGGCGATTCTACCGGCGGATCCGTTGCGAGAAGTCGCTTCGATCCGCAAAGCGATTCGCACGTTCATTCACTCGCGCTTCCTTTCGCAACTCGTCGAAGGGACGATTCGAGTCCAGCCAGCCCAGTTCATAGGCCAGGCGGTCCGTATAGCCGGGCAGCATGATCCGCGGATCCCACATGGGCAAAGCATGAGGTGCCAGCCGATTGACGTGCGCCACAATATTGGTGGTGCAGTTGTTCGTCAGCGTGTCATAAAACTCGGGCTCGCGGTACAGCTTGTTGATGCGCCGCACCACGTCCAGAAACAACTCTTTCGCCTGTTCCGGGGTAGCGGTGGTGCGATACACGTAAACGTCCACGTCGCGATGTTTCGTACGTCGCAAGATCACATCCCGCTCGTCCGCGACCACGTACATCAACTCGAATTGGCGGAGCGAACCCAGCAAAGGGGCATAGCTTTCGCCCTTTTCGAGGCGAGCCTCCACGGACACACTCAGGTAGGCTTGGTTCTCGAAGCCAAAGCTCAGCATCGTGTGCGCGAGTCCCTCGGCCTGCTTGAAGGGCACGACGATGAAGTCCACGCTGCGGACCTGTTGCGCATCGAACGCGCGATCGTAGTGCTTGACGACATACTCGTCGTCCGAGCGATACGTGCAGTAGCGGATATTCCGCATCGTGATCTTATCCCCCTCGACTTCCGCGTAAGGCATCACAGCCAGATCAGGCGACCAGTCGCGATTGTTCGAGGGAGCCAGCGTCGGCACCGGCGCCAGAAGTTGCGCCGCGGAAAAAACAGGCGCCGGCTCTGGTGCCTCGGGCACGCTCCGGCAACCGGACGATGCGGCCGTGAGCAGCACGGCTGCGAGTCGCCGAGCGAGTTTTCTTTCTGCTGTCACGATGGCTATTCTCCGCCGTCGGCTGGAGACGCGTCTCTTCCGTGCGACCGCTGCCTTCTGCCAAGCGGTTAAATAACCGGTCTGGGCGAATTACGCAAGAGAAGTCCCACCGGCAGTCCCCTCCCGCGAATGAGATGCGTGCATCGGCTCGTTACCCGACGACAGCGTTTTCGGGGAGGGACATCCCGTGGCGACGGAAGTCTTGCGACCGGTGTGGCACTGGCTCCGCCAGTGTGCTCCGTTGCGACGACCGGTGTGGCACAGGCTCCGCCAGTGTGCTCCTCCGGGACAACCTCTCCCAGCTACGAACACTGGCGGAGCCAGTGCCACACCCGTCGTTAAGTGGGGGGCGATGTCGGCGCCTTCCCCCAAGTCAGAAATCGCCAAAAAAAAAAGCGACGAGCGGTCAAGCTCGTCGCAATCATCTTGCCATACCCGGCCGGGATTAAGGCGAGCTTTTCAGCTCGATACGCACATCCCGCGTCGGTTCCGGCACATCCACGACCAGGTCGGGGC
>JBFWYF010000766.1:0-4103 GCA_050186685.1 Pirellulaceae bacterium | reverse complement strand
GTGCTGCAGGTGGTAGCTATGCGGCCTGCGTCGTGCAGGAGAGATGGCCGAGCGGCTTAAGGCGCACGCTTGGAAAGCGTGTGTACGTGCAAGCGTACCGTGGGTTCGAATCCCACTCTCTCCGCCATCGTATTGAAATCCCCCTAAGCTCATGAAATTGCGGCATAAATAGGCGGACCAATTCCGCAACTACCACACACGCGAACCTCACCTATCTGTTGCGGCATCGCACGATGATGCGGGCCGAACCCCTCGCCCGTTCGTGTGCGGCGCGTTGCCGTCCTGCATCACACGCTCGCGAGCGGAACGGTTCGATGTCGATTTGGCTTGTACAATCATGTCAGCGGTTCTAACTAACATTCCAATCCGGCCGGAATGGCCGAATTTCTTTCTCAGCAATCCCGGGTTGGCCCGGATCGAACGGAGGTTTGGAAAATTGGAAGCAAAAGTCGTGATCAGGCTCACGCCCCAGGAAGAGCAGTTCGCCGTTGCGATCGCTCTCGGGAAGCCTGTGACCCGCGCGGCCCAGCACGCCGGCTGGTGCGCATCGTCCGCCAGGAATGTCCTGGCCCGCCCGCACATCGCGGCGACGGTCCGGCACATGGCGGCCAACTTGCAGAAGGTCGTTCAGAAGATGGACGCCGAGGCATCGGCCTGAACCATGCCAGCCCGAAATCATAATTCTCGGGTGCGTCGTGTTGGCCTCCAGGGCGGGGAAACTTCCGACACCCCGGCTGATCCGGTGCCGGAACCCCGTGCAAAGCGGAAGCGTGGCGTTGGCAAAGCTGAGGCAGGATTGGTCAGCCATACTGCCCTATCTGAGACGCCCCAGCCGCCAGTCACCGACCGGCCTGCCGACGACCTGGCCGCGCTGGAAGGCGAGGTGATCGACCGGGACTACGTCCTGCGGAAGGCGGTGCAGATACTCGAACGCGCCCTATCGGAAGCACGCCCTGCCACGGATCGCAGGAACCGGCCCAAACTGGACCCGGCCACCGGGCAGCAGCTTTGGGTTTACGACGGCGCGACCGCAATCAAAGCGTTGCGCATCATCGGCGAGCACCGGACCGTGGATGCCTTCCGGCCGGAGCCGGTGGCCGATGCCAGCATGCAGATCGTCGCCATCCTCCAGTCCGGCAGAGACCGCCTCCGCTGGGGCGATGGCGTGCCGCCCACCATCGAGCCGGAAGAACCAGTCGAGCTTGTCTTTGAACGGCTCGGCAACCAGGGAGTGAACCATGTCTGACTTCAACGACGCCGCTGCCGCCGCCGGCGCCACGGCATTCCCCGCCTCATCTGCGCCGGATGTCGCCCACCCGGGCGGCGTGTTCGGGAAGTCTGGCGAGGGGCAACCGCAGCCGGCAGCGCAGCCGGGGCCGACTTGGCAAGAACGGGCCGCCGCCCGTGATGCCCAGGTTCGCCAGGAGCAGCACCACCAGGCCCGCCAAGAGCACGACGCGCGTGCGGCGCGCATCAGTGGCCTTTTCCCCAATTCGTCCGGTCAGAACGCCACGCAGCAGGGTCAGCAGCCCGGCCAACCTGCGCAGGGGCAGCCGCAGCAGGGTCAGCAGGCTCAGCCTGCCCAGGGACAGCCGCAGCAGCCGCAGCCCAGCCAGGAAGGCTCAAAGCAGCCGGCCGAGGGCGGCGACGCCGGGCAGTCGGACATCTCCGTCTACGCGACCGAGTTGGGGCTGGACCCCGGGCACCCTGACACGCAGAGCGTCGCCAGTGCGGCCAAGGAACTCGGGATCAATAGGGATGGTCTCCAGCGTCTCTACTCGGTCCAGGCCGAGATGCAGCAGCGCCAGACCGCAAGCTGGGAGCAAGCGGCCCTTGCCGAGTTCTCTGCCCAGGACATCAGCGAGGCGAAGAGCGCGCTCCGGGTCTTCGGCGACAAGGAACTGATCGACGCCCTTCAGTCCTCGGGGATGGGCAGCCATCCGGCCATGATCCGTGTGCTGAGGATGGCTTGGCGCGGGCGCTCTGTCCACATCACCTCTCGATAGGAGAACATCCGTGCATCCATCGTCACACCTCCGGTCCGAATTGGACGCCGCCGTCGAGAAGATCGACTTCCTCGAGAAGCTGCTGATGCGCACCATCGAGCGGTTGATAGGCGTCGAGCTTCGCCACGGCATCGACTATCGGCCACCCCCGCCGAAGTTCCAGCACCCGTTCGCCGCTGACGAACACGAGGCCCGGTTTGCGGCGCAGATCGGCATCACAACCGCGGAGCAATGGGCGGATTACCAGCGCCAGCGGCGCGAGATATTCGAACGGACCGACGCGAGCGGCCGGCCCTTGCCGCCGCACCTGATCCGGATTTGGGGCAACGGCTCCATCGTCGTTCGGCCAGGCCATCCGGGAGCCGCGCCTACCATCGCCCAGACCCACAACACCGTTACGGAGGACAACCCCTATGCCTGACATGCAGGAACTGCGCGACGGCTTGCGCGACGCAGCCGCGGCGCTCGACGGCTCCATCGCCGGACTGGCGGCCGATTACGAAGCATACGTCTCGGCATGCGCGGCATTGCGGGCGGAACTCGCGGACCGTTCCTCCGAGACGCGGCCGACAAGGCTGTCCAGCACGCATCTGATCCTCATCAAATCGCTGGCGAAATCGTCCGTTGTTCTACAGCGTGCGATGGACCTCGGGCGCTTTGATGACGATGGCCCTCAGACCGCTACCGCCTTGCATCTGGCGGGCGGTGATATCGATCCGGAGTGACCGCTATGTGCACCGCGACAGGTCCGAAGACCGCGGCTACTCCGGGACTGCCGGCGGCACCGGCCCCAACTCCGACAGCCGTTGATCCGGCCGTGCGCCGCGCCCGAAATGACGCACGTGCCACGGCTGCCCTCGCGGCTGGCCGGCAGTCCACGATCCTGACCTCGGCACAAGGGCTTGAGGGCGGCCCGATCATGGGCAAGACCAAGCTCGGGCAATAGGCGAAACCCCGGCCGGCGCCGGGGCTGCTGCTTCGGCTACGCGCGGTGGATGACGCGGTCGGCGATGTCCACATTGTGCGCCAGGCCGGGGGACCATCCGAGCGCAATCAGTATCAAGGTCCAATCCGCGAAGCACTCGCGCACCCTGCCGTTGCGGCGGTAGCGAACGCGCACGAGGTCTTCGTGCCACTCGAACGTGTCAGGCTCCGGGTAATCGAAGAACTGGACCTCGTCGAAATCGATGTCGCCGCCATCGTGCCCAAAGCCTGCTATGAAGCTGGTGCCAGATACGGCGATGCGGTGCGGACGGTCGCGCGTCCACGAACGACTGCGGCCGAGGGCGGCGAAGATCGCATCGGTGGTGACTTTGCCCTGCTTTAGCCCGTCATCGGACGAATACCAGATCGCCCATTCGTTGCGGCGGTCGGTGGTCCAGATGAAGAGCACGTCGCGGAGAGGGACCCGCGCACATCGGCCGTTCGACAGCCTGATGGTGGTTTCAGCGACGGCGATTGTTGGCAGCGGATGGCTGCCGGTTTGGGGTGGACGTAGAGAAGACATCGTATTTAACCTTTCATTTCTAGCTAACTGGTGTCCATCGGGGTGTCCTTTCTCCTAGTGCATCTACGCTCGTAACGGCTTTCGCTCTTAGCGGCGATGGCCGTGATCAGGCTGGCAGCATGGCGTTCTCCTTTGCTGGCGATCGGGGCTAGTGAACGTTGCGCCTGCGCACGGCGGCCGATCGGGCAGCGCGAAGCTCGTCGCGCATCTTCGCCAACAGGACGGCGCCGGCCTTTTCAACCTGGGCTTCGATATCCGAGACAAGCCTATCGGCTTTCTCGCGGACGGCGGCCCGGCCGGCCAGGTAGCGGGCTTCTATGGCTTGCTCGGCTGGGTTCAAGGGGACGAAATCGTTGGTCGTGCTCATGATGGTTCTCCTTTCACTGCTCGGTGGTGGTGCCTGGGTGGTTCGGGTCTGGGGTGGACTGCCGGCGTGCCGCGGCGCGTCCGACGGGCTTGGACGTGTGAACCTCGGGCTTGCCGCGCGTGCGCGGGCGCCAGTAGCGTTTCCGGCCCGGGTCCCAGCAACGGGATAGGAAGCTCGCGCGCGTCTGGCGAAGTATCGGGATCAGAGTGCGTTCCAGATATCG
>JBFWYF010000765.1:0-4109 GCA_050186685.1 Pirellulaceae bacterium | reverse complement strand
TTCCGATCTATCAAACGGTCGGCGGCCTCGGGAATCCCGGGAAGCAGTTCCGGGTCGTGCAAGTCAGAGAGCTTGGCATCGAGAAACGTACGGACGGCCACCGGGTCGGTCACACCGCGGCAGAGCAGCAATTGGGCGACGAGTGGCGAGACACCCGTGCTCCGCTCACACTCCGTGATGCGGGGGGCATCATGAGGATGTATCCGCCACCGCTTTCCCATGTCGTCCTGACCCGGAGTGCCGGCTTGGTCCTTACTTCTTCTTTTCCACGTGCATCGTGTGCTTGCGCAGCCGCGGGGAGTATTTCATCAGTTTCAACTTCTCCCCCCCCGGTTTGCGGCGGAGGATGTAGTTGTGGTCGCCGGTCTCCTCGCAGACCATGAAGACAGTTTCCGATTTCTTCTTGGCTTTCGCCATCGCAAAAACTCCCGCGCCAGACTGTTCACATCGCTTGGCCCACCATCGCCAACGCTTGACGATTGTAACCGACAGCGGCGGGTTCGGTACAGGGCGTTCACTGTTAATGCCCTGCCTGGGCCGCCGGTATCGGTTATGCCGTCGCGCGAGGCGAGAAACCGGGGATGGGTGCCTCGCCTCGATTGCCATCGCTTCGCTTGCGTTTACCCTCAAATTGGATAGCCTAGGACTGGGAGGCCGCGCGGCCAGGTTTCTGGGGCGCTGGCGCGGACGGGCCTCTTGCCGCCGGAACAACGGGCATGCGCGTTACTACTGCCGTCGATTCGGGCTCTCGCGATCCGCGCGGCGGAACCGTGGCACGGCTTCGTTCCCCGCGGTCGCCCGCCGTTCCGCTCGTGAACCGCAGGCCGTCCCGCCGCCACCGGCGATTCCACGCACCATGGCGAGCGCTCCCCGCCTGGTCCGTCAGCGCCCTGTTGCACGGCCTGCTGCTGTTCGTGCTGGCGCTGGTCGGTATTGTACCTCCACCGGCCGCCCGCACTTTGCTGCTGCGCGTGGCGCCGGTCAGCGAAGATTGGGCCCCGGTCGAGGAGTTCGCGTTCGACCAGCCAGCCGAGCTTTCCGAATCGGTCGATCTGTCCGTATCGGCCGCGCAAGCGCTGCCAACGACTTTCGAGATTCCGACAGCGAGTTCCTCGCCCCCGTCCGTTTCGACGGATATCGACGCCCCGCCTGTACCTTTGGATATGCAGCTGTTCAGCGAGCAGATCGCGCCGCAGGGGGACATCATGACGGCCGTAGGACCGCTAGCCCGCGAAGCGCTGAAGGGGCGTGGGAGCAATCAGCGCGCGGCACTGGTCGTGAAAGCGGGTGGCTCCGCGGAAAGCGAACGGGCCGTCGCGCTCGCGCTGGAATGGCTGGCCGCCCACCAGTTGTCCGACGGCAGCTGGAGCTTCGATCATCGCGGCGGAGCATGCGCCGGACGCTGCCCCGATCACGGCACGGTGGTGGACAGCAACGTCGCGGCGACCGCGATGGGGCTGCTGCCGTTCCTCGGCGCGGGACAGACGCAGTTGGAAGGCAAGTACACGGCGCACGTCCGGGCTGGCTTGAACTACCTCATGCGTTCCATGGAGTCCAATGGCTCGCTGGCCCAAGGAAGTGGCAACATGTATGCGCACGGCATGGCGTCCATCGCCCTGTGCGAGGCATATGCCATGACACGGGATCGCGAACTGATGGACTCGGCCCAGCGGACATTGAACTACATCGTGTTCGCCCAGGAACCCGTCGGTGGCGGCTGGCGATACGCTCCGCGCCAGCCCGGCGATACCTCGGTGCTCGGTTGGCAGCTCATGGCGCTGAAGAGCGGTCACATGGCCTACCTGCAAGTGCCCCCCTCGACGGTTCAAGGAGCCAGCCGCTTTCTGGACTCGGTCCAGTGGGAGGACGGGGCCTACTACCGCTATCTGGGCTCGCAGCCGCCGCGCGACACGATGACGGCCGTCGGGCTGCTCTGCCGCATGTACCTGGGCTGGACGAAAGACCACCCCGGGTTGCAGCGGGGAGTGGCCTTGCTCAGCAAAACGGGGCCTTCGCCCGGTGACCTATACTTCAATTACTATGCAACGCAGGTACTGCGGCATTGGGGGGGTGAGGAATGGACGCGCTGGAACGCCGTCCTGCGCGACCAACTGGTCCGGTCTCAGAGCCGTTCCGGTCATATGGCGGGAAGCTGGATCGTGGATCCGGAGCTGGACCGCGGCGTCCGCAAGGGAGGCCGGCTGTACTGCACGTCGCTCTGCACGATGATTCTCGAGGTTTATTACCGGCACATGCCGCTGTACCAGCAGGAAGCTGCCGGGAACGAGTTTCCGCTGCGTTGACCGACGCGGGGCCCGGTCATACCCGTTGTTCCTTCGCCGACATGCCGGCGCGGTGGCTCGTAGCGACCTATATTTGCAGGCGCATGCCGAGCCGGCCAGACGCTTGGCCGATCTGCGCGAGCTGTCGGATATGCCGCAACATCCCCCTATCCCGAGTCCACCCTTACCGCGCCAGCGGGTTACCCCGGTCGCCGGGGCCTCGCCCGTAGCGCCTCCGGTGCGTCCTTCAGTGACCGGCGAGGGCGCCTCGACCGACGCGGGCGTCGCGACCGGCATCGTGTCGTGGCTGTGCGGGTTTCGCGCCGAAACCGGCCGGGATGCCACGAGTTTCTTTGTCAGCCTGGTCGTGCATGCCCTGATCCTGATCATTCTGGCACTCATTGTGCCGGCCGTGCGGCAGGGCGGCGCAACGGTGGCTTTGTTGCTGGAACCTGTGGGCGAAGCCGACGCGGGACTGGAACTCGAAACGGCCGTGGAGGCCGATCTGCCGGCGCTGGATGCTTCGCCACTCGCGCCGGCGATCAGCGCGCCCCAGGCGGCCGTGGAAGTGCCAACGCTCCGCACGCCGGTCGCCGTACCGGCCGTGCGGCTGCCCCTCCTTCGTCCCGGGGAGGAAGTGAGCGCCATTCCGTTCGAAGATCTATTGCTGCGCTCGAATCTCCCGACGGGCGGCGGCCTGGAGGGGCGTACGGCCTCTGAACGAGCGCGACTGGCCGCGCTGCGCGGCGGAAATGCCGCCAGCGAGAACGCCGTCGAACTGGCCCTGGCCTGGCTGGCCGCTCATCAGCACCCGGACGGCTCCTGGTCCCTGCGCTTCGCCGACATGCCTTGCCGCGATCAGTGCGGCAACCCGGGAACCATGGAAACGACGACGGGGGCGACTGCGCTGGCCCTGCTCCCGTTCCTGGGTGCAGGCTACTCCCATCAATCGGGACCGTACAAAGAAATCGTCCATAAGGGCCTGTATTATCTGACGTCTCGGATGGTCGAAACGGAACATGGGGGCGAGTTGCACGAGAACATCACGATGTACGCCCACGGCATCGCGTCCCTCGCCCTGTGCGAGGCGTACGGCATGACAGGCGACCAGAACCTACAGCCGTATGCTCAGCAAGCCGTCGATTACATCGGCTATGCACAGCATCCCCGCGGAGGATGGCGCTATTCGGCAGGGCAGCCCGGCGATACGACGGTCACCGGCTGGCAGGTCATGGCGCTGAAGAGCGCTCGCTTGGCGCACCTGCGCGTCCCCACGCACGTGATCGATCGTGTCCAGCGATTCCTGGATAGCGTCCAGGATTCGAAGGGGAACGGTGCCTTCTACGGCTATCAGAACCCGGAGAAACTGCCGGGGCCCACCGCCGTCGGGCTCCTCCTGCGCATGTACCAAGGGTGGCCCCGCGATGACGAGCGGCTCAGCCGGGGGGCCACGTACCTCGCCCACCTCGGCCCCTCTCCGCACGACGTCTATTTCAACTACTACGCCACGCAGGTTCTCCACCATCTGGAGAACTCCTTCTGGTCGAAGTGGAACCAGCAGCTGCGCGACGAATTGATCGCGACCCAGGCGGCCACGGGCCACGAACGGGGGAGCTGGTTCTTTCGCGACAAACACGGATCGGTCGGCGGCCGCCTTTACACGACCGCCATGTGTGCGATGATCCTCGAGGTCTACTACCGGTACATGCCGCTGTACGGCGACGAAGCGGTTACGGAGGCCTTCTGACCGGGTGTTTTCCGAACAAATCGTGGTTGCGAAACGTTGACAGCAGAACAGTACCACGGTTACTCTTGAGTTGGAAACCG
>JBFWYF010000764.1:0-4112 GCA_050186685.1 Pirellulaceae bacterium | reverse complement strand
CAGGTGCGCGGGGCCGCGGGCGTAGTCGTCTGGGCGGCGACGGTCGCAGCGGGCCTGGGAGGCTGCTCGACCTCCGGCGGGGCCAGCTGGAGATTGCGTCGGGTGACGGTGATTTCACGCCGGTCGAGCTTCCGTTTACGAACCTTGACTTTGCCGTCGGGCAACAGCTCCAGGATTTCACCGGGGTACCAGAACGTGCCGATGTCCTGGAACTGGATGATCTGTCCCACGAACAGGTCGGTCGTGGCATTGACCTCTAAGTCGGAGGATTCGACGGGCATGTGGCTGTCGTAGGACTCTTTGAGCTTTTGCCGTCGGTCGAAGTCAGGCGACCAATTTCGCAGGGCTGCGGTAGCGTCACTGCGGACCTTCGGGTTCGGGTGCGTCAGCAGGGGTTCGATGGCCGAGGCAACGTCGGCATCGGGGTCGAGAGGTTTTCGTCCGCGGAGCAGCGTGAGCGCCTCGCCAATCGGCCCCGGATCCGTGGCGGCCAGCTTGGTGAGCACGTCCTGCTTTTCGCTATCGGTCAAAGGTGCTTCCTTCTGTCGCTTTTCGGCCGCCATTTTCTCTTGCAATTCCCGCTGCCGTTGCTTGGCCTCGGCGTCGAGCTTGGCGACCTCGTCGCTGGACAGCCGCCGATAGAAGATTGACGTCGGAAAGGTTGTCTGCTGGTTATCTTCTTTGATCACCAGCTGCTGATTGAATTTCAGGGAATCGGGCAATCCTTGGGGACGATTGAAGACCCAGACACCGCTGCCGTTGATCTCGAACGTGGGGCCGTTGGAAGTTCCAGGGGACTTCAGCCGATAGGTTTTCTTGACGGCCATGGTGCCGCCCGCCTCGCTGTCGACGCTGTACTCGGTAACTTCCTCCGCGGCTTGCTGCTGGCCGTCGTCCGAGCGACTGAAGGGACCGAAAGGCCCGAACGGAGGTCCCGTTCGCTCTTCCTTCTGTTCGACGGACACGCCGGCGGATTGCGTCCACTGTCTCTGGGGCGTGGCAGGCAGCGATTCAAATGGCAGGAGGGACACGTTGCCCAACAGGTACGGCAGTTGCGAATCGCCGCGCATCGACAGTGTTTGTCCCTGGGTGGTCAGGGTGATCTGGTTGGTCGTCTGCACACGTCCGCGGAATTCCTGACGCGCGAACGGGCTGGGGATGCGGGGGGGGCCGAACCGCGGACCAAACGGGGGACCGAACGGCCGATTGCGCGAGCTGGCCGACTCTTTCGTCTGTTTGGATTCGGTCAGGCCGCCCTGATAGGTCAGGTCGACATGATCGCCTCGGACAGCGTTTACTGTATAGCGGGTGACTCCCTTAAACGTCGTCGTCTCGCCCGGCCCTTCGACTTGGATTTCCATCTCGAATGCGAACTGCTGGTTGGGCTGCAGTTTGTAACGCGGCGCCGACTCCTGCGCCGCGGCCCGGGACGGGACGCAACAGGCGAGGACCACTACGACCGGCGTCGTGCGAAGGACGGTGGCGAACACGGCTCGGTCTCCGAGGGAGCAGGAGAAAGAGGGAGATCAAGAGGGCTCAGTATGCCGAACCCCGGCCTCATTTTCCAGAGTTCGGGACGAAAGCCGAGTCGAGAGACGCACCCTCGGTCTCATCCGTAACGGATCCAGCCGAGATGCGACCAGTAGTCGAATAGCCAAGGATGGCTCCACGGATTCCGACTGTTGTAGGTAGTGGAGAAAATGCTCAGCACGAGGAGGCCGAGCGCCACATACCGCCCTGTCCGGTGGGCCGCGATCCGCTCGAGAATCGGAATCATGGCGGGTAACCAGAGGGGGATAAGCCAGATCGTCCATCGGAAGCAGCAGGATACGCCGCCGTAGTTACGGTCCTCCAGCGGCCGGAGGAGGATGTAAAAGGACAGGCATACCAAGGTGAGCAACGCGGTCGCGGCGGCCAGCGGCCGCAGGCGGCTGGTGCGACGCAGTCCGAGCAGGGTTCCGGCAACACCGAGCAGCCAGACGGGGGTCAACGAGAAAATCCCATGATGCCCGGCAAGGGCGTGGAACGCATAGACCCATCGCGAGGGCTCGCCGCGATCGACTCCGGACGTGTTGCCCGCCCAATAGCTGCCCTCATACTCGTACCAGTTGTCCCATTCGCGAACTGTGACGCCCTGGGAATCCAGCCACACCGCGTAACGCGCCTCCTGTTGAGGATCCCACAGCTCGTAGCCGCGATCGAGCGGACGGGTCTTCAAAGCGCTGGCATCACTCACCTGGAGTCCCCCCGCGGCCAGTTGTTGGCGCAGCGGCTCAGCAATCGGACCTGGCCGGAAAAGGCTCAAGTCACTCGTCGCAATCTCAAGAATCACCGCGCCATCGCGGCGATGGGCATAGGGTGTGGACCAGGTTCCGTGGGCCAGGTAGTTCGTGCCGAGGGCTCCGGCCACGACTATCAAGACTGGCGGCACGAATCCCGCAAGGGTGTACCAGGGCGACCGCCAGGCCATCGCGGCCGCGACCAGCACCAGCAGCGACAGCGCGGGCAGCTCGCAGGCCACGGCCATTGCCGCCGCCAGCCCAGCGCCCAGAAAGCGGCCGATGCACAGCTGCGGAGAGTGCAGAATCTCCCACACGATCCACACGCAAACCAAGGTCCAGAGAGCCGCCGGTGTGTGGTTGTTCAGCGAGATGCTGAACGTAGTCAACGGTGTGGCCAGGCAGGCGGTCGCCAAAACAAACTCCCGGCTCCACAGGTTGTCCGTCAGCCGCGCCAGGAAACGGAGCAGCAAAACAAGGAACATGACAGTTGGTATCACCTGGACCACCACCAAAGTGATCCGCATGACGTAATACGGCTTTTGATGAATCGATACGCCCAGCTGATGCAGGACCCAGTAAGGGGCGGCCAGCAGTGTCGTCAGCAACGTTGGCTTGCTCGAATAGAAGTGCTGCCGACCATCCAGTCCGCGATGTTGCACCAGGTCGATCGAATACCAGGCGGGATCGCGCTGACCATCTTCGGAGAAGATGACGCGGTCCAACACGTAGGTGCCTTCGTCCACGAGGGCACGGATCGTCGCCCAGCGGCTGCGGTCGTTGGCGCTGAGCATGGGGGTGGCGCCCCCGCTGGAACGCACCGTCATGAGCCGTCCCATCATGGTGGCAGCCGCCAGCCCGATCAGCAGCCAGCAGATGAATCGGTGATGATCCAGAGTCGGCTCTGGATTGACGTTCGCGAAGGTTGTGGGAACTGGGTCGGATCCTGGCATCTCACGTTTATTCCTGAGCGATGCGTCCAGCACTAAGCGTCGTGATTCGGCGAGCGTTGTTCCGGTACGGAATCGCCGCGTGGTGAATCGGGGTCGGCGCGCGTCACTCCGACTTGATCTCGGATCGAGTAGGGGACATCGTCGTCGCGTCGGGAGGCCGTAAAGAGTTCGGCCAGCAGTCCCAGCGAGAAAAACTGAGCGCCGAGCAGGCATGCCGCCATGGAGTAATAGAACACGGCCCGCTCGTGCAGGTGAACATCGTTGATCGAATCATCGTCCAGCCGCGAATATACCCAACGGAACGTGAGGTACAGCACGCCCAGGCAACCCAGCACAAATCCGGAGAGCCCGACGGTGCCCAGCAGGTGCTGAGGGCGACGACCAAAGGCGGTCAAAAAATAGACGGTCAGCAGGTCGAGAAATCCCTTCAGGATCCGATTCCACCCGTACTTCGAATGGCCGAACTGGCGGGCGCGGTGGTTCACCACGACCTCTCCGACATGCCAGCCGCGGGCCGCTGCCAGTACTGGCACGAAACGATGCAACTCCCCGTACAGTCGGATCTCGCGCAATACTTCCCGCCGGTAACACTTAAAGCCGCAGTTGTGGTCGTGCAGACGAACGCCCGTGAGGACTCCGACCAGCCAATTGAAGACACGCGACGGCAGCACCTTATGCCAGGGATCGTGTCGGACTTGCTTCCAACCGCTCACGACGTCCTTTCCCGCCTCGAGCTCTACCAGGAACTTGGGGATCTCGTGCGGATCGTCCTGGAGATCGGCATCCAGCGTCAGGACGACATCGCCCGTCGCGGCGCGGAATCCGGCGCTCAGTGCTGCGGCCTTGCCGAAATTCCGGCGAAAACGGATTCCCTGGACCC
>JBFWYF010000763.1:0-4117 GCA_050186685.1 Pirellulaceae bacterium | reverse complement strand
GTGGAACGCCGCAGAGTGGTCCCACCCACAGGGAACGCGTAGACTAGAGACCACGCGGGAGGCGAGGCTGCATGTCGGATGCTGGTCCGTTCGAACAAACGGTGCAACGCACACCGGCCACTCGGCAAGACGGAGGCGAGCGGTCACCACCCACGGCCGCCCCGCCAAATAGGACCGAACGGCTCACCGTAGTCGGTCAACCGGATCGGCTGGCGACGGGGGGCACGCAGCCGACGCTGGTCGTCGCATCGACGTATGACCAGACGATGGCCTACACGCCCGGCGAACCCCTCCCCGCGCCGCCCCTGCCGGGTTACGGAATCTTGGGCGACTACGAGCTGCTCGGCGAACTCGGCCGCGGCGGCATGGGCGTGGTCTACAAGGCCCGGCAGCGCGGTTTGAATCGTCTCGTGGCGCTCAAGACCGTGCTCGCCCAAGGCGACTCGTCGGCAGCCGACGTGCAGCGTTTCCGCAACGAGGCGGAAGCTGCGGCGAATCTCCGGCATCCCGCCATTGTCGCCATCCACGAAGTCGGCGAGATTGCCGGCCGCCACTTCTACTCGATGGAACTCATCGAGGGTAAAGACCTCGCCCACCTCGTGCGGGAACATTCGCTACCGGCCGAACAGGCCGCGGGGTATCTCGTACAGCTCGCCGAGGCCGTCCAGTATGCGCACGAACGCGGGGTCCTGCATCGTGATCTCAAGCCGTCCAACGTCCTGCTGGACGCCAACGGCCGCGTGAAGATCACGGACTTTGGTCTCGCGAAGCGCCAGAATGCCGACTCCCAGCTGACCGGCGCCGGCGTCATCCTGGGTACGCCCAGCTACATGCCCCCGGAGCAGGCGGCGCCGCCACCGGAAGGCGTCGGCCCCGCGGCCGATGTGTACGCGCTGGGCGCTATCCTGTACGAGTTACTGACGTGCCGGCCGCCGTTTCGCGCCGAGAATCCGCTCGAAACGATTCGCCAGGTGTTGCACGAAGAGCCCATCGCGCCGCGACTGCTGAATCGGCAGATCCCGCGCGACCTCGAGACGATCTGCCTGAAGTGCCTCGATAAGGATCCCGGCCGGCGCTATAGTTCGGCGAGTCTACTCGCCGATGAATGCCGGAGATTCCTCGCCGGGGAGCCGATACTCGCACGTCCCATCGGCCGGGGGCAGCGGATCGTGCGCTGGTGCCGGCGTCATCCGGTCGATGCCTCGCTCATCGCGTCCATCGTCACGGCGATCCTTCTCGGAATGCTCGGTGTCGGCTGGCAGTGGCAACGCGCGGAGAGGCACCTGCAACGAGCGGAACGAAATTTTGAACTGCTCAACACCGCGTCCGATGAAATGCTGGAAGTTGTCGAAGAATGGGTAACACGCGCCCCTCCCCAAGTCGGGGCTCAGCAAGAACGCTTGAGCAGTACCTTGAACCTCTTCGAACGGTTTCTGGCAGAGGAGCCTACGAACGCAACCGCGAAAGAGCGACTGGCCGATTCGCATCGGCGCGTAGGCGATATCCGCCGTAGCCTGCGACAGCTGGACCTGGCCGCCGGCCAGTATCGCCTGGCCATCGAACAGTACGAACGGCTCGGTCAGCAGATGCCAGATCAAGCGCTGTGGCAGCGGCGCGTGGCCGACGCCTGGGATTCCCTGGGTTATACACTGCAACTCGCCGAGGATTTCTCTGCGGCGGAGCGCGCCTTCGATGCAGCGCTCGAGATCCAGGAACGATTGTCCGCGACCGCGGCCACTCCCCCTTTGCAGGGGGAGTTGGCTCGGACGCTCTATAATCGGGGCCTCCTGCGGATGACGACCGGTCAGCGAGAGCTTTCCTTTGTCGACCTCCAACGTGCCGTGAACCTCCTGACGGAGGCCCACGAGGCGGACGCTGCCGAGCCCTCCTTTCGACAAGGTCTGGCGCGCTGCCACATCAACCTGGGCATCATGGCCAAGGATCGCGGCGAGACCGGCGTCGCCATCCACCATTACGATCGGGCCATCGCGTGGTTGCAGGAACTCTGGCAACAGAACCCTCAGCAGGAAGAATATGCCGTCGAACTGGCGCAGGCGGAAATGAATCGGGGTAACCTCCTGCTGCTGTCGGGCGTCGAGGTCGGCGCGACGCCTGGCGACCCGCTCGCAGCGGCCGAGACATCGCTGCGCTCGGCGACGGAATTGCTCTCATCCCTCGTCCGTGAGTTTCCCAATATTCCCAACTACCGGATTCAGCTGGCGAATGGGCTGAACGGCCTGGGCGCAGTACTGCAGCGCGCGAAGCGCCCCGACCAGGCTCAACCGGTGCTGGAACAGGCACGTGACCACTTCAAGCAAGTTCTGGAGGAAGTTGGCGCAAGCGCCGACGTGCATCATCGGTTGGGCCTGACGTACGCCAATCTGGCGCTGCTCACGGCGCGCGATGCGCCACAGTTGCGAGTTGAATTGCTGCGCCAGGCATTGGATCACCAGCAGGCGGCCGCGCACCAGAATCCGACTTCCACCACCTACCCTCTATTCTTGCGCAGCCACCGTCTCTCTCTGGGGCGGGCTCTGCTGCAACTCGGCGAGCACGCCGAGGCCGCCTTGCAAGCCGAGGAAGTCACCCGCCTGACGGGCCCGTCAACTGACGACGGCCGAGCGTCCGCAGAACTGCTGTGCCGTGCGATCGAAGTTTGCCGGGCTGACCGCCAGTTGGCCGAAGACCAGCGTCGGCAGGTCGCTGAACGCTACGCTCAGCGCGCAACGGAGATCCTCGTCCAGGCCGTCAAGGACGGCCGCGTGCAGCCCCAGCAACTGCTCGACGCCGCACCCTTGCAGCCATTGCATACGCGCCCTGAATTCGAAGCATGGCGCCGGCTACCGTAGGATCGCCCCGCAAGCATCCTTGTCCCCCCGTCGCCCCCGTGACGGGATCAAGTAGCGGCTATTCCCGCAGCGATCCGTGGGCAGCTCAGTCCGGCGAACGCAGGGCCTCGGAGATGATCGCCGCCAGATCGAATCGGCCACCATCGATCGAGTCCATGATCGAGTCGAGTTGGACCTGAGACTCGTACTGCCGGATCCGTGCCATGATCTTCTGCACCTCTTCCGGCGTATGCCCCTTCTCGGCGAGCAGTCCCGATAGTTCCGTCTGCCAATCGGTTTCAGCCACAGCGTACACTCACTTTGTCAGAGTTGCCCCGACGCCATGGCCATGTTGCCCAGCCGACCGGACAGTCTAAAACTGAGCCTAGAAAATAGCGCCGGCAGGTACTAAGGGTCCCCAGAAATCATCGTCCTTGCGATTCGGCGTGCGAATGCCATTCTCCACGGCGGCGTCCAGTGCCATACGCATTATCGTATTTGCCTGCGGGCCCCTTGGCGAGACTAACAGCTTACCCAGTCCTGGGGACAGGGGCACGCCCGGCTGGACGCTTCCCATGTCGAACTTCGAACCGAAGGAATCGACGCGGACGAGGCTCCCACCGCTCCACTGCAGCGAGGCGGTAAAGTGCAAGGTCCAGTGGAAGAACGCCAGATGGTCGAAACCGCCTTGTCCCTGCCGCACGCTGAACAGCGTAAAGTACTCGCGGTGGTCGATCAGCGTCACGAGGAAGTTCTCCCGGAAACGCACCTTGTTGTCGATCCGCAGCGGGACCTTCACCATCGGGTGGTCGCCCGTGATGCTGGTCGCGATGCCGCCGAAAGGCGCGACCGTCATTCGCTGGGGCCCCGCGGGTTTCGTCCAGGGGCTGAACTGGTTATCGCTGTCGAGAGCCAGCGTCTGCGGCATCGCGGGTGCGGCGCTGATAATCAGGTGCACCTGGCCGTGATCCGGCTTCGCTCCAGCGTACAGGAACTGCTGTTCCTTGATGCGCTGAAACTGGATGAATCCGATCTCCGTCTCGGTCATGCCCGGGATGGGCCCCTCGATGCGAGCAAACGGCAAACGGGCAATCGCTGTCCAAGCAGATCCAGAAGTCAGAGGAGCGCTGGCTACGAAATTGTTTGTGAGGTGGCCTATCAGCACGTGGCCATCCTGGTGAAAACCTACGAGCGCGGCACCGGATCGTACGCTTATCTGAACGTCGGACGCGGTAAGTGCGGGCATGAGCAAGTCTCGCTGGCAAGTGATGAGGTGGGGTGCAGTTGGA
>JBFWYF010000762.1:0-4119 GCA_050186685.1 Pirellulaceae bacterium | reverse complement strand
GTGGGGCGGCAAATCGGGGCCGGCGGCCGTCCCCGGCCAGCCTGAGGCCAGCCGCCTGGTGCTCCGGGTTCGCGCCGAGGAAATGCCTCCGCGGCGCGAACTGGTCGCAGCCAGCGTCAAGCCCATGGAATCGCACGAGCTGCAGACGGTTGTCGACTGGATTGCCGCGGGCATGCCCGCCTCGGACGAATCGCCGGACGTCGCGACGGAACATCCCGATACCTTGGTCACCGATCGCGACCGCCAGTTCTGGGCCTTTCAACCTCCGAGCGATATCCGGCCGGATGCCGCCGTCCTGCCTCCGTCTTACCAGCAACGGGTTCGCAATCCGGTCGACGTACTGGTGTTTGCTCGCCTGCATCAACAGAAACTGGTGCCGGCCGCTGAAGCCGACCGCACGACCTTGATCCGTCGAGTGACGTTCGATCTCACGGGGCTGCCCCCGGACCCTGACGACGTGGCGGAGTTCTTAGCCGATGGGGTTCCGGGCGCGTACGAACGGGTAGTTGATCGGCTGTTGGCGTCTCCGCGTTTCGGCGAACGATGGGCCCGCCACTGGCTGGACGTCGCGGGCTATTCCGACTCGGAAGGAGCCCAGAACGAAGACCGGGTGCGCCCCCACATGTGGCGTTACCGGGACTATGTGATCCGCGCGTGGAATTCCGATAAGCCGTACGATCGGTTCCTGCAGGAACAGCTGGCCGGCGATGAACTGGCGGATTATGCGAACGCGCCGGAGATCACACCCGAGATCTACGACAACCTCGTGGCCACCGGATTTCTGCGCACGGCGCCGGATCGCACGTTCGCCGAAATTACGAACTTCGTGCCCGATCGGCTGGAAGTAATCGCGGACGAGGTCCAGATTCTCGGGTCCGCCGTGCTCGCCTTGACGTTGCAGTGCAGTCGATGTCATTCCCACAAGTTCGATCCATTGCCCCAGCGAGATTATTTCCGTTTGGCCGCCACGCTAAAGGATGCCCTGGACGAACACGACTGGCTGGGACCCGAGGCGCGGCAGCTACCGCATGTGCTGTCCGCCGAGCGCCAGTCCTGGGAGCAAGCGAACCGGCGCGTGAGTGAGCGGGTCGCGGAACTGCAACGGCAACTCGCGGAGGCGACTGACGAGGCGCAGAAAAAGAAACTGAATGGCGAATTGCGGGAAGTCGAAGCCGGTCGCCCGCCCCAGCCCATGATCCGTGCTTTATGGTCGCGCGGAGCACCGTCGCCAACCTATGTGTTGAAGCGAGGCAACTACTTGACTCCGGACCGCGAAGTGGGGCCGGGCGTACCGTCGGTCCTGACCGACGGCCGTTCGCCGTTCGTGGTCTCGCCTCCGTGGCCCGGTGCTCCCACGACCGGCCGCCGTCTAGCCTTGGCGAGATGGCTCACTCGGCCGGATCATCCGCTGACGGCACGCGTCATCGTCAATCGCATCTGGCGGCACCATTTTGGAACCGGAATCGTCGCGACGCTTGGCAACTTCGGGACGACCGGCGATCGGCCTTCCCATCCGGAGCTGCTGGACTGGTTGGCTCGGCATCTGGTCGATCGCGGCTGGAGCCTCAAGGCCATCCATCGCTTGATCGTGACTTCGACAACGTATCGCCTCAGCTCAGATCGCACGCCGGACCTGATCGCGGCCGATCCGGACCATCGCCTGCTGTCGCACCTGCCGCTGCGGCGCGTCGAGGCCGAGGTCCTGCGCGATGCCATGTTGTATGTCGCCGGGCAGCTCGACGAATCGCGGTTTGGACCGCCCGTGGGCGTGACAGTCGGCAGTGACGGGTCGGTGAGTGTCGCAGGCAAACCGGGTGCGCATCGCCGCAGCATCTACTTGCTGCATCGCCGCACGCAGATGCCCACGATCCTCGAGGTCTTCGATTCGCCTCAGATGGGACCCAATTGCATCGATCGTGACGAGTCGATTGTCGCGACCCAGGCATTGCATCTGCTGAACAACGCCACTGTCATGGATATTGCGGGGCACTTGGCTCGCCGAGTCACCCGCGAGGCGGGTACACACCCGGGCGACCAGGTGGATCGCGCCCATCAGTTGGCCTTCGGTCGACTTCCGACAGAGACCGAGAGGCAGCTGGGTGCCGAATCGCTCCAGGCCTTGCGACAACGCTGGTCGGAGCAACCACCGTCAGCCGAAGGGCAGGATTCCGCCGCCGCGCCAGACGTCGGGTGGGCCGCTTTACGGAATTACTGCCACGCCATGCTCAACTCCGCGGCCTTTCTCTATATCGAGTAGTACGCTATGCCAGCCGTCTCCCCCTCGCCCCGCGCCGCGCGACGCCAGTTTCTCGGGCAGTTCGGTTCGGCCGTCTACGGTGCGGCCCTGTGGCACCTGCTCAGCTACCCCGTTCCGGCTGGGTTCGCCGGCGAGACGAGGGTGGACGCCGCTACTCAGGACCGGGCGCAGCGGAGCCGACGGACGCCGCGAGCGAGGTCCGTTATTCATCTGTTCATGAACGGTGGTCCCAGCCAGATGGATTTGTTCGACCCCAAAGTCGAATTGGACAAGCGGCACGGCGAGGACTATTTCGAACGCATCGCGGGCGAGGTCGAGTTTCCCCAAGCAGCCGGGGCCCTGATGAAAAGCCCCTTTCGTTTCGCTCAACACGGCGAATGCGGTATGTGGGTGTCGGACGCGCTCCCCTGTTTCGCCGAACAGGTGGACCATGTCTCGCTGATTCGCTCACTCTATTCCACCAACCTCACACATGAACCCGCACTCTATAAGATCCAGTCCGGCAGCGAATTCATCGGGCGGCCGACTTTGGGGGCGTGGGTGACGTACGGTCTCGGTACGGAGAACGAGAACCTGCCCGCCTATGTCGTGCTGGACGATCCCTTGGGCCTGCCTGTGAACGGGATCGACAACTGGACTTCGGGGTACCTTCCTCCCGCCTTCCAGGGCACCCGGTTCCGCGCGAGTGGCGCTCCGGTTCTCGATCTGAAACCAGGTTACCAGGAGCCCGAGCCGGTGCTCCAGCTGGAGCGGCAGTTGCTCGCACGCTGGGATCGACTGCATCTGGAACGCCATCCGGGGCGACCGCAACTCGAAGCACGCATGGCTGCGTACGAATTGGCCGCCCGCATGCAGCTCGCAGCGACGGACGCTCTGGACCTGTCGCAGGAGACCGCCGCCACTCGGGCGCTCTACGGAATCGATCATCCCACGACCGACTCCTATGGGCGGCGCTGCCTGATCGCGCGCCGGCTTGTCGAACGCGGCGTGCGATTCGTACAGCTGTTCATTAATGGACAGATCTGGGACAACCACAACCAGCTCGGCACCACGCTGAAGCAGGCTTGCGAGCGGACCGATCTACCCATCGCCGGCCTGCTCGCCGACCTCCGGCAACGCGGTCTCTTGGACGAGACCCTCGTCCTGTGGGGAGGCGAAATGGGTCGCTTGCCCATCGCCCAGCTGCCGGCCGACAAGGACCCTCACAAGGCCGGTCGCGATCACAACAAGAACGCGATCTGTGCGTGGATGGCGGGCGGTGGCATCAAGCGCGGTTTTGTGCTCGGCGAGACAGACGAGCTCGGCTTCGCCGCCGTGCAAGACCGCGTCGCCGTCGAGGACTGGCACGCCACAATCCTGCATCTGCTCGGGCTCGATCACGAGCAATTGTTTATTGAACGCAACGGCTTAAAGGAACGTCTAACAGGCGTCACCCACCCCCGTATTATCACGGAGCTGATTGCCTGACGTCGCCTTCGAAGTCCCCCAGTGACGCAAGTCGCAAGACACCCATCTCGTAGCGGAAGTCGCAAGACACCGCGACAGCGGCGTCGGAAGACTTCCTTCGCACGCGCGTGAGCGCCATCCACAGCTCCAGCGCGGCTGCCGAGTGACCATCTTTCACCGCACCGCTGCGTAATCACCGTCGCATTTTTACTGACCGGCGTTTGGCACCCAGTTTGCCTCGTCCCACCATCGCGTTGGCAGGGAAAACATTTTCAGACATCTTGAGCGAGTGGCAGTCGCCGCTCGCGGGAGGAACGCATGAATCGCAACTGGACGAAGGCGGTAATCTGGGTGGTCGGCTCTCTCTTCCTGGTGGTTGCCTTGACCGAGGACGCCTCCGCGCGACATCGTCGACA
>JBFWYF010000761.1:0-4120 GCA_050186685.1 Pirellulaceae bacterium | reverse complement strand
AGCTTGGAACCACCGGCCGAAGTGGCGGCTGCCTTCGCCGACGTGGTGGCCGCGCAGCGCGACCGGGAACAAGCGATCAACCAGGCCCACAGTTACGCCGGCCAGACGATTGCGGAGGCGCATGCGGTCGCTCAACAGATTCGCCACGCGGCGAGGGCGGACGGGGATCGGCGGATCCGCGCGGCGCGGGGTGAAGCGGATCGGTTCGAGCGCCTGCGAATCGAATACGAACGGTCGCCGGAACTGACGGCGCGGCGCATGTATTGGGAATCGTTGGCTGCGGTGTTGCCGCGCCTGCGCGCTAAGTTGCTGCTCGACGGAGGCGAAACCATCGATGTAACGGTCGTGGGCTCCGGGGGCGATCCTGCTCAGGAGGTCTCCCGGCCGTGAAACGCCACTTTGCTGCCTTGGCTGCCTTTGGCCTGATCGCGATGGCCGCCTGGCTTGGAAGCCGGTCGCCGGATCCTGCTCAGGCCACCGTGCCCAGTCCGCTGCAATGCATCGATCAGATGTTCCAAGCTGCGGCCGAGGGAGACGTGCGCAGGTATCTCGACTGTTTCGACGGCCCGCAGCGTGCGGAACTTGAACGCAGTCTCGCCGCTGAATCCGGCACCGCGGCGGCCGCTTCGCTGCAAGGTACGGTTTCGCAGCTCAAAGGTTGGGCCGTCCTCAACCCACCACCGTCGGACAGTACGGCCGACCTCCACGAACTGACCGTGGAACGTGTTTATGCGGGTCGAATTGACCGCCAGCGCATGGAGTTGCGCCCGACTCCCCAGGGATGGCGCATTCATCGAGTCGAATCGGCGCAGGCCACCCAGCCCGCCATTGCTTACGGCACGCCAATTTCCGAGGTCCCTGCTGGGCCGAGTACGAACTCCGCGTCCACGCCAGTATCTACTGGGCGCTGAGGCAGACGCTTTCGGTTGCGCGGGGTTACTTGCGTTCGTCGAGGCCCAGGTTTCGGATGATCACCTCAGCGCCCGGCGTCAATTTGCGCAATTTGGTGATGATCGCCGTCTTTTCGGAGGTGTTGGCGGCGGCGGCTTTGCGCTTGAGAATCGCCAACTTCTTCTTGCGGCTGCGCCGACGCCTCAGTTCTCGCATACGTTCGATCGCCACACAACACTCCTTGAATCAACTCAGTCGGTCTGTCTCGACGGCATATCCAACACTTTGCCGGACGAATCCGCCCGGGACCATCCGGCCTTATATTGCAGGCATGGCTCGCTTGTAGCATGACCTGGTCCGTTCGTCAACGAGGACCGAGCCATCGCCTCGCGAGAATTGAGTGCGAACTGCGGGAATGATCCGCGCTCTTCCGCAGTCTTTCGCGACCTGACCCTGGACAATCGCGCCGCTGCGGGGTCACGGGCGCACGGGATGCAATCCATCAGAGCGCCCCGATAGGTACCCGAATTAACTACCTATCAGGGGGGTTCATCTTAAAGGGGGGGTATCCTAATCCGAACCAGATCACCGGCACGCCTCCTCGGAGAGAGGGGGTTCGAGAACGGAATCGCGCGAGGCCGAAAGGTTCGAATGGTAGGGTATGGTGTCGGTTGGGGCAGCCGTCTCCAGGTTCGGTCAGTCAAGCGGGTTGGCTGGCAGGGCCTCGTTGGATCACAAACGCTTGTGTTTGAGGATTCCGATGTCCAGTATCTCCCTGGCGCCCCAGACCGGCCACTCCGTCGCTGCGCATAGCGACCCCCACCGTTTGGCGCTCGAACGGTTGTTCCGTCGAATCAGCGACGTTTCGACGCTCCCCACAGTTGCTCAGCAGGTCATGCAGGCCGCACAGGATCCCAAATCGGATGCTCGGGTGCTGCAGGAGATTATTCAACGCGACGTGGTGCTGACCGCGACGATTTTGCGTCGCGCCAATGCGGCCATCTACGCTCGGCAGAGAAAGACGGCGGACCTGGCGGAGGCGGTCGCCTTTCTGGGCTTCCGCGAAGTGCGGAACATCTGTCTGACCGTCTTCGTTTCCCGCACGCTCAACGGCAGCGGTAGCCACCGGAAGTTTTCGCGAGAATCGCTCTGGCGTCATTGTCTATCCACCGCGGTTACCTGTGAGAAGCTGGCCCGGATTACGGAGCGGATTGAACCGGAGGAAGCTTATGTCAGCGGCTTGCTGCATCATCTGGGGACGATACTGATCGACCAGCATCTGCATCGGTACCTCTGCCGCATCATCGATCGCGTGGATCAAGGCGAATCCGCAGAGTCGGTGGAACGCGACGAGTTGTCGTTCACGCAGTCGGAATTAGGTGCGTATGTGCTGGCTTTCTGGCGCCTGCCCGAAGCGGTCGTCCGGGCGGTCGAGAACTACCGCCGCTGCGAGACGTACCGGGGTACCCACCGAGAACTGGTATCCGTCGTAGCGTTGGCGGATTATTTATGCACCCGTGATGGCTGGACGTCGCTAGGAGTCCGCAACGCTCGGCGACCGGGCGACGAAGTGTTTCGATTGCTGGGCTTGGAGGCCGCACTGGCGGACGGGATGTGGGAAGGGATTAAGGTGTCCGTGGCCGAGCTGGTAAATGGCTGACCACAGCGGCCTGTCACGGTCCGCCGCCAGGGCAGAGGCGGCGTGATCGTGCACAGGCCGCTGGTCCGCCTGTGATTAATTGGAGGGGAGTGCGGCGCGAGCTGTAATACGAATTCGTTCCGCACTTGACTCGACGCGCGCCGATTGAATAACGGCTCGGACCGTTTCCATATAGGAGTTCGCCGGCATCGCGGAGGGTGCGGTCGACGGATCCGCGGAAGACGACGCATCGGCTGCGGGATCCGGGACGCTCGCCCAGGCCCGGGCCCGTGCAAGGATGTCGGCGACGGTGTCCTCGAGTTGCTTGACAGAGGTCTCGGCGCGCGGCTGTATGTCGATCTGCACTGACAGCTCCGGGGCCAGATCGATCGTTCCCAGGATCTGCGACGTCTTCTGCAGCAGGGGTTGCATCGCTGACTGCCAGGGGTCATCCGGGTCGGCGTTCTCGGCGATGCGTCCGAGCTGGTCATTCAGCGCGAACCTCAGTGTGGAAGCCTCAAGACGCGGCCAATCGGGAAATGCCGAGGTACTGGACTGCCAATGCCGTTCACCTGCGGCGTAGGCCTCCGCCTCGTCCGGCTTCATGCCGCGGCACGCAACGTGTTGTGGAGCATACTCCACAAACGCCATGCGCCGAGCATCCCCCGCTCCGGCTTGAGCCAGGAAATTGAGCGCCCCATCGCTGGGCGGCGCCAGGTGAATGGTGGCCTGTGCGCCTCGTTTGGTCACCGCACCGGGGAAGACTCGTTGAAAGCAGGCTGCCACGTCGACGCCTCGCGCCGCCTGCAGCGATTCCAACTCGAACGAGAGAGAGTGACGATCACCATTGGGCCGCAGGCGAGCGTCATACCGGACTAGCAGGACGGCTTCTTCGACATAGTCGGCGTGCGCCTCGATGTTGCCTTCCGTCATGTCGCGGAGTGCGGCGGCTATTTCGCGATTCAGTGGCGACAACCAGGGTTCTGTGCCAGCCAGCCGAAAGAACTGAGCGGGACGCACGACCAGCACTCCCAGCGGAACCCGCGACGATGGGACCGGTACCGTCGGCGTGGTTCCGGCATCCCGGAGGTTTGACTGGGCAGCGGGCGAGATGTCCGACGCGGCCGGGCGCGTGAGCTCAGACGAAGGCCGTTCGTCCGCCGCTCCTGTTCGAAAGGTCGCCGTCAACAGCGTGCTTCCAGCACTGACGGCAATGATGCAATTCCGGAGCCACCGGCTGATGCCGGGCGTCGAAGGGCCATCCTTGACTCTCAACATGGCAATCCTCGTGGAGAAAGTGCTGGTCGTCGCTAAGAAACGTTGAGCGAGACCAGCGATCAGGAAATCGTCGTGCCGCAGCCACATCGCCGCGAGCACTTTCAGATAACGATGGGGATCTTGCGTCGTCATTACGGCCAGCGCGTCGGCAGCGATCTCTTGCTGCAGCTGCAGTCGCCGAACCAGTTGGTGCATGCCGGGATGGTACCAGTAAAGGGCCAGGGCCAACTGAGCGATCCACCAGGCCACGAAATCGCGCCGACGAACATGAGCTAACTCATGTGCGAGGACGGCACGACGTTCCTCTTCAGT
>JBFWYF010000760.1:0-4121 GCA_050186685.1 Pirellulaceae bacterium | reverse complement strand
GTCTGGACCGGAATCTCGTGCCAGCCGCCGTCGACGTCCTTTTGCCGATTTTTGGCGCCATGCTGCATGAGCGGCGCCGGCGGCGCGGCCGCCTGGCTGAGATATGGAGTCGCCTGAACTCGGAATGCCGGATTGAGGGCGATGACGTCATTCAACAGCGTCTCGACGGTACCCTTTCCGCCCGGCTCGATTTTGGAATTGCGGGTACTCCCCTTCCAACCCGCTCCCTTGGCCTTGATCCACTCGATCAGCGCATTGAACAAGTCCGTCGAGGGCTTCGTCAGCCCCTGCCGGCTGCGCGCCGCTAATTCGTAGGCGGCCAAGGCATCGTCGATCGCCTTGAGCTTTTTGCTGCGCGGCGTGAATGGACCTCGCTTCGTCTGCGACATCCAATGCGAATGCGACATCATAGCGCCAGTTCCTGTCGTGACGCGGATCGAAGAAACATCGTCGGAGCGGGGACGCCGGCGCAAAAAAAAACGCCAGAATCCCGCGTTCCGCAGGGTGCTGGCGCTTTTGCATAGAGGCGCCGCCCGGATTCGAACCGGGGAATAACGGATTTGCAATCCGCTGCCTTAGCCACTTGGCTACGGCGCCGAAAGGACGTCCGCGCGACCGAACGCTGCCTGAGCGGCAGACCTCTCCGACTCTTTGCGGAAGCTGCCTGACCGTTCCCGCCCCAGGCGGCAGCCACGTCATTGACCTCGCGCAGATTACCTTATCGGCAGAATCGACACAAGACGGAAACAAACCTGCCATGCGCCTCACAATCTGCGTAATTTACGTATGTTTCCTGGCTTGTCCCCGGCTGGGGCTTCGGCGGGCTTGGGCCCCCTCGGTGGCCACATTCGCCTTCGTAGCCACGTTCGCCAGAACGTGGGCTCTGTGCACTCCATAGGCACATTAACCGTCGGGAAGATTGTCTCAACGCGGAGGCGCAGAGACGCGCAGAGGCGTAGGAATCTTCCTACACGAACGGGCGTGTCAGTCGATTACCACGAATGACATGAAGGGTACGAGGGGAGATGGCATCAGGTGGATCAAGGTCTGGACGACTCCCTGCGGCTCCGCGCCCTGGGCGGCCCGAAGAAAAGGGGCCTGCGGCTTGGTGCGCTGAGTCCGTTTGTCGGGTACCAGCCTTATCTTACGCAGCCCGATCATGGCGCAGTTGGTGGCGGGGGTCTGAAGTTTGCCACCGGTTTGTTCGATTCCCCATAAGGCCTTGCCAAGGTGTTGCACGAGGTGGTTGGCCTGCGAGGAGCCAGTTCTGGTCGGAAGCGTGACAGCGCCGCAGGCAGGTTCAGGACGCGTTCGCCTAGGGTGGGTGGCCGCATGGGTGATGGGGCATTCAGCGAAAGGTTGGACCAATGTCGTTGTTCCAATGGATGGGCAGATGGTGGGGTAATCCAAGACGCATCGAGGAGCTGGCCGAACAGATTGCGGCGAGGCACGTGGAGGACGTGCATCGACGTCTGAGCCGGCAAGCGCTCCGCATGTCGGCCCATGAGCTGAAGGGCTACGTGCGCTCCCATGCTGTACCCGTGGTCCGCCACGCGATTCGAGACGCCGCGGCCGAATACGGGATCACGGCATCGCGAGGGTTGGGGCAGTTCCAGACGCGGGTTGTCGACGCCATCACGCGGCGTGTTCAGCAGGACGTGACGCAGACTTTGTTGAGTCGTGGACTCCGCAGCGCGGCCTGACCGCCACGCTGGCCGCGATCGGCTGCGGACGTTCGGAATCCTCTAGTCCCGGAGCTTGAGGAGCCGCTTCGGAGCTCGGCCGCTGTCCGTTTTCGGTGTATACGTGCTCCCTACATTCTCTTGACCGACGGTCCGGAAGGCTGGGGCGGTGTACGGGGGCGAGTGTCCCGCATTGGGGACCTCGCCGCATGTCCCCGCCTTCCGAGACGTCGAGGGGCCACGATGGGGTGGCCGGGAGCCCACCCTTTCTCACGGGGCGAGGGGGCATAGGGAAGTTGTTTCCTTGGCGACCCGACAAGGCCCGTGGTTCTTCCTGCTGTTCCGATCGCGGATGTCTCTCGGGTCGGACGCGGCCGCGGCGCGAGCAAGCGCTACATTGCTGAACTTTTGCCCCGCCATTAGAATCGTCCGCTCGTGACGGGCCGCTGGCCGGCCGCCCTCGGTGAGGCGACGGCGGGGTGCAGGGCGGCCGGGTGGCACTCCCTCGTTTGGACCTCCATCAGGCAGCGTGGCATGGCGAATACTGGTTTGCAGATTGCGGAGTCGGGCGCGTTGGATCTGTTATCGCTCGGGGCCTTGGTGCATCGTCTTGACCCCGGGATTATTCCGTTTCGCAAGGCGACCGAGTGTCAGATTCACGTCAGCGGTGGGGAATTCAATGTCGCCGCGAACCTGTCCGATTGCTTCCGGATGCGGACAGGTATTGCGACAGCGATGGTCGGCTATCCGATCGGCGACTTGATTGCCGAGCGAGTGCGGGCGATGGGGGTCAACGCGTTTTACAAGCACTTCGTGCACGATGGCGTGGCCGGACCGAATATGGCGACGGTGTACAGCGACCGTGGCCTCGGCGTTCGGGCGCCCGTCGTGTTCTACAATCGCTCGAATGAAGCGGCGGCTCGCTTGAAGCCCGGTGATTTCGATTGGCAGCTGATCATGGCCGGCGGCGTCCGCTGGTTTCACAGTGGCGGGATTTTCGCCGCGCTGTCCCCCACCACGCCCGAGGTCATCATCGAGGCCATGCGCGCGGCGAAAGCCGTGGGAGCCATCGTGTCCTTCGACCTGAACTTCCGCGAGAAACTGTGGAAAATTTCGGGTGGGCTGGAACGGGCACAAGAGACGGTGCGGCGCATCGTCGAGCACGTGGATGTGCTGGTGGGCAACGAGGAAGATCTGCAAAAAGGTCTGGGAATCGCCGGTCCCGAGGTGACGTCCAAGTCCAAGCTCGATCCGACCACCTTTTTCGGGATGATCGACGAGGTCACGCGGCGGCATCCGCAGGTGAAGATCGTCGCCACGACGCTGCGGGAGGTCCACACGACCAATCGACATAGCTGGAGTGCCGTCAGCTGGATTAATGGCCAGACATACGTCGCGCCGACGTGCGAACTGGACGTGCTGGACCGAGTCGGTGGCGGCGACGGTTTTGCAGCTGGTTTCTTTTACGGGCTGCTGACGGGTGCCTCGCCTGAGGAAGCGTTGAAGCTCGGCTGGGCGCACGGCGCGCTGCTGACGACTTTTCCCGGCGATACCACGATGGCGACGTTGGACCAGGTCCGAGCCTTCGCGCAGGGCGGTTCCGCGCGGATCCAGCGTTGATCCATCGGCAACGAAGGGGCTTGTCCGTACCTTCAGGGGTGTGACTTCATGCGTGATCAATGTGATTTTGGGCTGATTGGCCTGGCCGTGATGGGCGAGAACCTGGCGCTGAACGTGGAGAGCCGGGGATATCGTGTCGCCGTGTTCAATCGCACGACCGCGAAAGTCGACGAGTTCATGGCGGGACGGGCGCAGGGCAAGCGGTTTGTCGGTTGCCATTCGGTCGCCGATCTCGTGGGCCAGCTCGCGCGGCCGCGCAAGGTCATGATGTTGGTCAAAGCCGGCCAGGCGGTGGACGATTTCATCGAACAGCTGATTCCCTTGCTCGAACCGGGCGATGTGATCATCGACGGCGGCAATGAACATTTCGCCAACACGGAACGCCGGACGAAGTACATCGAAAGCAAAGGCCTGTTGTACGTGGGGACGGGGGTATCGGGCGGCGAGGAAGGCGCGCTGAAGGGGCCCAGTCTCATGCCGGGCGGCAGCCAGGCGGCTTGGCCTTTAATTCGCCCGATCTTCCAGGCGATTGCGGCCAAAGTAGGGCCGCGCGGTGATATTCCGTGCTGCGAGTGGGTTGGACCGCGCGGCGCGGGGCACTACGTCAAGATGGTGCACAACGGCATCGAGTATGGCGACATGCAGCTCATCTGCGAGGCCTACCTCATGCTGAAGGAAGCCCTGCAGCTGACAAACGACGAGCTGTACGCGACCTTTGACGAATGGAACCGCGGCGAGCTGCAGAGTTACTTGATCGAAATCACCCGCGACATCTTCAGTGTGCCGGACGACTTGAAAGGGTCGGGGCAACTGGTCGAC
>JBFWYF010000759.1:0-4122 GCA_050186685.1 Pirellulaceae bacterium | reverse complement strand
GCACCAGCGACGGATTCTTACACGCGGCCGAGTTAATGGAAACCTTGTCGCATCCGGCATTCAACAGGGCCCGGATATCGTCCAGCGAACGGATGCCTCCCCCCACGGTCAAGGGCATAAACACCTGTTCGGCCGTGCGGCGCACCACGTCCAGCATGATGTCTCGCCCCTCGTGGCTGGCCGTAATATCCAGAAAGACCAGTTCATCGGCCCCTTCCTGTTCATAGCGGGCGGCGATCTCGACGGGATCACCTGCATCCCGCAAATGGACGAAGTTCGTGCCTTTGACGACACGCCCTTGGTTCACGTCCAAACACGGAATAACACGCTTCGCAAGCATCGACCGGAGAGAACTGGCGGCGACAGCGGACCGGAGGTGGCGATCCACTCGAAGGGAGCCAAAAGAGCCGAAAAACTTCCGCCTACTCTAAGCCGCCGCTCACGCGGGGTCAACTAGCACCACCCCAGCCCGCCCCGCTGCCCCGGCCGTTCGGGTGCAATTGACCCCGTTTTTCGAGACGAGTATGGTGATGCTGACCGCGGGACGCACGTTTTTTACGAAGGCGCAGGCCCTGTGAACCATGCAGCAATTGGTCCGATAGCGATCTATCTGCCAGAGAAGCAAGAGACGAACGAGCAGCTCCAGGCGGAATATCCGAATTGGGATATTCCGCTCATTTACGAGAAGACGGGCATTTACAAGCGTCACATCGCGGACGAACTGGAATGTGCGTCCGATCTCGGCGTCGCCGCCGCGGAGCGGCTGTTCCTTCAATACGACATTTCGCCGCGAAGCATCGACTTCCTGCTGCTGTGCACGCAGACGCCGGACTACCCCCTGCCGACCACGGCCTGCCTGTTGCAGCAGCGTCTGGGGCTTCGCACCTCGTGCGGCGCGCTCGACTTCAATCTCGGCTGTTCCGGGTTTGTCTATGGACTGTCGCTCGCCGATGGGCTCATCCGCGGGGGCATGGCCAAGCGTGTCCTGTTGATCACCGCGGAAACCTACTCCAAGTTCATCCACCCGACCGATCGCAGCCTGCGGACGATTTTCGGAGACGGTGCGGCCGCGACCCTCGTCGAAGCGTCGCCAGTCCAGTCGCTCGGCGCATTCCAGTTCGGGACCGACGGCAGCGGCGCGGACACGTTGCTGGTCAATAAGGGAGGTGCCCGCCGCCCGGCGGAGGCGTTGAAGCCGCGGCACCGGCACCGCTGGGCGAGCGACCTGTACATGGATGGCCCCAGCCTGATCAACTTCACCGTGGCTGCTATCCCCGAACTGGTCGACAACATCCTGTCCGCGGCCCAGCTGTCGAAGAGCGACGTCGACTTGTTCCTGTTCCACCAGGCAACATTGAAGATGCTCGTTCAATTGCAGGAACGACTGGAACTCGACAGCCATCGCCTGCCGGTCGTGTTGCATGATTACGGCAACACGGTTTCATCCACTATTCCGATCGTGATCAAGGAAATGCGGGACCAGGGCCGCATTCGTCCCGAAGCGAACAACATGCTCGTCGGTTTCGGCGTCGGATGGTCCTGGGCCGGCTGCGTGTGGAAGGACATCTGGCAGGGGCGAGCCTAGCCGGCGACTCGCCGCCACGCGTGCGCGATTTTTCCCACTTCGTCGTCCACCGGGCCCGTATCGCCGCCAGCCATTGGCCGTTCGGGGGCTGCGAGGTCGACCGCATCCTTGGCAGGAGGTGCCCTTCATGACGACGTCCCTACGCGGTCATTGCCTCGTAGCCTCTCCCAGTCTGAAAGATCCGAACTTTTACCGCTCCGTCGTGCTGATGGTCCAGCACGACGAGTCCGGCGCATTGGGCCTCATACTGAACCGCCCCACCGGCAGCTCGATCCGCGATATCTGGGAGATGGTCAGTTCCGAGCCGTGCGCCTGCGACTCACCCATCTACCTGGGCGGGCCCGTGCGCGGGCCGCTGGCCGCCGTCCATCAGGACCGCGATCGGTCGGATCTGGAGGTCGTCGACGGCTTGTACTACACCGTCGACGAGAAGTCGCTGGGCGAGTTACTCCAGTCGTCGGCAGACACCTACCGCATCTTTGTTGGCTATGCGGGCTGGGCACCGGGCCAGCTGGAGTCCGAACTCGAGGCGGGAGGCTGGCTGACCACGCCCGCCAATCGGCAAGAAGTATTCAGCGAACCCGCTCGGCTCTGGCAGACCATTTCGCGCCGCATCGGCCGCGAATTCCTGCAGGCGACCGTCAAGCTGAAGGGGGGCCCCGAGGATCCGTCACTCAATTGACGACACGGCACCTGTCACGAAACAAAAAAAACCCCCGGCGCTCGATGTCGCCGGGGGTTCTGGCAAGCTGCGTTCTGACGCTCGGGTTAGAAGCAGAACTGTGCTCCGATGTAAGCACCGTGCAACAGCAGGCTGCCATTCGATTCGATCGTGGCCGCGTCGTTGATGCCTCGCAGATCCGGATAGATCTGGTCCGTCGGCAGCCCCATCCCCGTCACAGCAACGGCGCGGTAGCCGGCAGATGCCGACCAGCTCGACCCCATGCAGTACGTGCCGCCCAGGAACAGTTCGCCTAGGAACGACACGGTTTCCTTGTTGTTGTCCACGACCCACGCCACGCCGTTGTTCGGACCGTTGTTAATCACCGCTGTCCCGGCAGCACCGCCGATGCGGGACGTGTGCTCGATGTTATTGCCGTACAGGCCGAACTTCGTGCCGGCGTTGAACGCAAACCGTTGCGACATCTGATAAGTGCCCACGCCACCGACCTGGAACCCGATCAGATTATTGACCGTCTTGACGTCGTACGAGATTTCCGTAACGTCGCCGTCGATCACGTTGTCCGTGGTATCCGACGCGAAGATCAGATGGTCGTGGAAACGGAAATAGCGGACGCCGGCGAGCAGCGAATAGCGCCAGGGCGAATAGTACGCGGCCGACTGGGCGTTTCCTACCTGAATCAGATTCAGCTCGATATTGTGCGCTTCATTCGAGCGGAACAGGGCATGCACGTTGGCGTCGTTCACCCACTGCCCGGCGTTTGCACCGTTGTAGGTAAGCGAATCCCAGTTCCAGATACCGTTCAAGTCGCCAATCGCGTTCGCGCCATATGTGTAGACCGCAGCGTCATCCGGGAACCATCCCCAGTACACCACTTCGATCGCGTTGAGCCCGCAATTGAACAGCCACCCGCCGGAGACCGCGAAGCCGAACTCGTTCTCGATCTCGGTGTCCTTCGCGTCCGTGTATTGAATCGCTTCGTTGCCCGTATCAAAGCTGTAGGTGAAATGGTTCTGTCCGGAGCGAGACAGAATCAGGCTGTACATTCCCAGGTACCAGCATCCCCCGCCGCCGCGAACGGCACCCGGGGGTGTGAAACCGGTGTCATAGTAGCCACTGCCGGCCGTGCAGACCGCCGATGTCGCACCCATGCCCCCGCCACCGTGCACGGATCCCGAGCAGGTGCTGCCGCTGGCGTAGGCGCCACCACCATACGCGCCGCTGCCCTGTACCGCACCGCCGTAGGCACCGCCCATTCCCGCGGCGCCGTGGGAAAATTCTGCGCCAGCCGCACCACCGGGTGCGTAGCCGGGTGTCATTCCCTGGTGCCCCGCTGCTGGAGCTTGTCCCGGACCGTAGGGAAGAGCGCCTGGATATTGAGGGTCCGCGACTGCAGATCCCGGCTGCGGATAGCCGTACGCTCCCGCTTGCTGCCCTGGCGGGCACGGGGCAGGCTGGCCGTAGCCCTGCGGGGCCGAAATGTCACTGGGTGAATTGGCTGCCATGGCCGCCGGAGTGCCCACGGGCTGGGTATTTCCCAGCAAGCTCACCGAGGGTTCGGGAATCAGGCTGGCGGCGCCAAAAGCCACGGGCCGAGTGGTCCACTGCGGAGCGGCAACCGGGCTCGTCATCGGCATGTAGTTCGGCGCGACGGCAGGCCCGTATCCGTATCCAGCCGCGGGAGCCGGAGCTGAAGCGTAAGGGGGGCTGGCCGGCGGAAAAGCCATCTGGGCATGGACACTGCCGGAAGCGATAACGGCCAGCGAGGCTAGAGCCGCTCCCCGAAAGCGGGAGGATTTCATCGGTACACTCCTTGTTCTTAGATCGTCCTTGAAGCTTTGTGGCTCGCGCAGAT
>JBFWYF010000758.1:0-4128 GCA_050186685.1 Pirellulaceae bacterium | reverse complement strand
GCAACACGAACACGTCATTCCACTCGCGCGACTCGGCCTGCCACGCATAACCCCCTCCGAGCTCGTCGATCCCACTCAGCGATTCACCGGCCCAGAACACTTACACCAAGCGATCCTTGCTGAGCAACATGTTTTCCGCCACCGAATGGACACTGCCGATCACAAAACACGCCACCCAGAACAGCACGCTGACCGCGATCGACACAATCGGGCTGCGCCAGACGACCGCCGCCAGCGAGGACACCGCGTAGTAAATCGCAAAGACGAACAGATAGATCGGAATGCTATACAGGAGGCGCGGCTCCCAAACGCTGAAGCGGACGCCGAGGATGACCCACAATCCGCCGATCAGATAGCTCGCGCAGATCAGGATGAAGGCGCATCCGCCCAGATACTTCGCCAGGAATAGCAGCGAGCGGGTCACCGGTTTGCTGAGCAGCAGGTGCAGCGACCCGGAGTCGAACATCTGAGGGATAATGGGGGCCGTCACCAGAATCGCGACGAAAATTCCGATCGCCCCAACAAAGAAATTCAGCACCGTGGCTGCCGACCGCCTGATGGCGTCGCGCACCTGCAGCCCGCTGAATGCCTGAGCCGACCCGACGTCGAACGTGGCGTACACAAACTGAGTCGACGTCGGCAGGCTGGTTCGGATGAATTCGGGAAAGGCGGTTTCGAGCATCAACCGGTGGAACCGGGCCCGCTCGCTGGCCGTCAGAGGTTCGCCTCCCGTCGCCTGGTCCTCGTACCGTTTCTGCAACACGCGTGCTTCCGGCGAGTTGACCGGCACGTCCTGCCAGACCTCGGGATCGTAGAAGTCGTCGGACCGAAGCTGAGAATTGAGTTCCTGGCGAAGCGTTCCCGTCAGGTCCAGGAACTCAAAGGGCAACGTGGCATCCTTGTCCCTTCCCGGCACCTTGACGCGTTCCAGTCTGCCGCGCGTTTTCTCCTTGAGTCCCTGCCACACATGGCCGACGGGCGCGTCGGGCCGAGCCGGCCCCTCGGTACGGAGCAAGATCAGAAAGTCCTCCTGGCGGCGCATGTCACGCATGGTCAGATCGATGGTGACAACTTCGCGATAGGACATCGGCAGGATGGCCAGCAAGAGCAGTGTGATACCGACGAGCAGCAGCCACAGGACGCGCGAAGCGAGCGCCTCGCGAAAGGAATCTCGCACGACCGCCAGGTATTTCCACATCGCGATGGTCCGTCGAGCTAGGCTTCCGGGGACTGCCCCAGAAGGTTGAGGAAGGCGTCTTCCAGCGTCACCCGACGGCGGGATAAACCAACGATGCTGCACTCGTGGCGCCGCAGGTCATCGACACACGCATCGACGGCCGGTTGATCGAGCAGTCGCAGTTCCAAACGGAAATGACCGTTCTGGGTCGCGGCACAGCTCTTGACGCCACGTTCGCCCATGGCGGCCCGCACTCGGGCCTCGTCTCCCGCCACGGTCAGCTCAAGGTCGAAGCCCGTGGATTGAACCGGCGCAATTTCGTCGACCGTGCCCACGGCCCGCAACCGGCCTCGATCCAGAATCGCCACGCGGTCACAGACGAGTTCAACTTCCTGGAGGATATGGCTGTTGAGAAAAACCGTCTTTCCTTGCAGCTTCAGCCCGCTGAGCAGCCCTCGCACGTGCGCCCGACCGAGCGGGTCGAGTCCGTCCGTGGGCTCGTCGAGGATCAGAAGGTCGGGGTCGTGAAGCAGCGCCTGGGCTAACCCCAGCCGCTGGAGCATCCCCTTGGAATACTTCTTGACCGAGTCGCGTGCCCGGTCCGCCAGCCCCACATCGGCCAACAGCTGGTCTCGCCGCGCGCGGATAGCCCGCGCCGACAGGCCGCTCAGCCGGCCATACAGGTCGAGTGCCGACAGCGCCGTATGGTGACTGGCGATCCGCAAGTTCTCGGGAAGGTATCCGACGCGGATGCGGCTGAGCCGGTGGCCCGCGGTCCGCCCCAGCAGCATCGCATGCCCGCCCGACTTGCGGGCGATTCCCAACAGAATCTTGATGAGCGTGGTCTTGCCTGCGCCGTTCGGCCCCAACAGACCGAAGATCTCACCCCGCTCGACGCGCAGGGAAACACCCCGCAAGGCCTCGAACTTGCGCCGCAGCAGGCCGCTGCGATATGCTTTGCGCAGATCAATGACTTCCAGTGCAGGTACGTCCATAGCGAGACCAGGCTATTCGCCCGGCAAGACCAGATCTTGGCCGTGTCCGATGCTACAGCCTAACGGAGAATCACCAACCAGGCACCCGTACCTCGGCGTCGATGATGGGAGGTCGAGCCCCAGCCGAAGCGACACTGGTGATTCAAGCGTTGACAGGCCGCGAGTATTCTGTAGGGGACGCATTCGGGAAATGGGGACGCCACGCCGATGTTTGAGAGACGCTCATTAAGATGGCCCATTACGCTGGGCGTCTTGCTGTTCGTCACGCTGGTCGTGCTGATCGTAGGCTGGGTGCTGCTGTCCGTGTACGGGCTCCTGCTCTTCGAGGGGGCCGCGCCGCTGTACTGGACGCTCCTGACGGTAGGGAGCACCCTGTTCGTTCTCGTCATCGTCGGCGTCGCCATGTACCTGGCGCTGAGCGTGAAAGCGATCAAACTGAGCGAGAGGCAGTCGAACTTTGTGGACAGCGTCACTCACGAGTTGAAGTCTCCCATCGCGTCCCTGAAGCTTTACCTCCAGACGTTGAACCGGCGCACGGTCAGCCCCGAAGAGCAGGTGAAGTTCTTCCGGTTCATGCTGGAAGACGTCGAACGGCTCGATCGGCTGATTAACCACCTGTTGGTGACCGGCCGTCTCCAGCGGGGCGTGTCGACCGATGAGGTGGACGACATCGAGCTCGAGCCATTGCTGCGCCAGTGCATCCGGGAAGTGGCCGATCGCTACAGCGCCGGCGACGAGACGTACCGGATGAAGCTCGAGCCGAGTATCGTCACGGCGCGGCGCGTTGATCTGGACATGATCTTCCGCAATCTCGTCGACAATGCCTTCAAGTACGCAGGGGATCCGCCCCGAATCGAGGTGATTTCGTTCCCGCGGCCGGATGGCCGTGTGGTAACCCAGGTGATCGACAATGGGAGGGGCATTCCTCAACGGTCACGTCAGAGCGTGTTTGGCCGCTTCGTGCGGCTCGGGTCCGAACTGGAACGGGATAAGCCGGGCACGGGCTTGGGGCTGTATATCGTCGAGACGCTGGTCCGCAGCTTGCGTGGAACGGTCCGAGTGCGGGAGCCGGTCGAAGGCCCCGGCGCCCTGTTCGAAGTCATTCTGCCCGGCCGCACGCACGAAGTCGCTCACCCGGCGTCGCGCCCCGCCTCGAACCCAGCGGTTACTTCGAAGGAATAGTCATGCCACCCTCCGCACCCGCCGTGACCCGACCTCGTCATATCCTGGTCGTCGAGGACGAGGAACATCTGGCCATTGGAATCAAATTCAACCTGGAAGCAGAAGGATACCTGGTTACCACGGTCACCGATGGTGCGTCGGCCCTCAAGTTGCTCGAAGACGACCCCAGCACCGACCTGGTGGTACTCGACCTGATGTTGCCTGGCATGAGCGGCTACGCCGTCTGCGAAACTTTGCGGCGCCGCGAGATGGACATTCCCATCTTGATGCTCAGCGCCCGCACCTTGGCCGAAGACCGGACGCGCGGGTTTAACGTCGGCGCCGATCAGTATCTGTCCAAGCCGTTCGATCTGGACGAGCTCTTGTCGCGAATCCGCAATTTGCTGCTCATGTACGATCGGCGGATGGGTAAGCGTCCGGAGAACCATGCCGCGGGGCGGACGTTCTCGTTCTCGAATGCGACGGTCAACTTCGACACGTATGACGTCCAGGTGGACAAGAGGCCGGTCAAGCTGACGCAGCTTGAAATGAAACTGCTGCAGTATTTCATCGACAACGAAGGCCGGGTCATCTCCCGCAACGAGCTGCTCGAAAATGTCTGGGATATGCCGGCCACGATCACGACCCGCGCCGTTGATCAGTTCATTCGACGTCTGCGGAAGACATTCGAACCGTACCCCGCGTGCCCTCGCCATTTCCTGACGATCCGCGATGCCGGCTCTCGATTCGTCGCGGCGGGCATCACCGGCACCGCTGAGTCGATGGAGCCGTCCG